>CAJLVH010000060.1 GCA_905210055.1 uncultured Enorma sp.
GCGGCGGGGATGAGGAGGGCGCAGGTCGAGACCATGCCCATGGGCGCGCCGAACGGGTCGAGGGGCACGCGCGGCAGCCAGGAGATGATGGCGACCGCGGCGCCGAGCTTGGGGCCGAAGGCGAGCGCGGCGATGAGGCAGACGATGCCCGAAGGGTCGTACATGAGCCACGGCGCCGCCGGGAAGATGGGGATCTGGATGAAGCTCAAGATGAGCGACGCGGCGGTGAAGAGCGCGGCGAGGGCGAGCTTCTTGGTGTTGACGGTGCTGGTGCGCGCGTTGGCGCGGGTGGAACTGCTCATGGCAGCACCTCCGTTTCTTCCATCCGGACTGTACCGTCGGCTCCGGAGTCGCACCGGATCGGCCGCGTGGGGACGCGGTTCGCGGGCTTCTGGCATGGGGCGCGGGCGCGTGTGTCGCTGTGCCACGCTGCACTGAGGCGTTCGCCAGTTACCGCCGGTAGGGAATTTCACCCAACCCTGAAACTATGCGGGACTACTATACCCCATTTTGCCGCGGGGAATCGGGAAAGGATGCGAAGCCGGGAGCCGGGAGCCATTCCATCTCACTGAATCGCCGCATTTCGACGGTTGTAGCCGCCAGCAAGCAAAAACTGTCGAAAAAAGTCGATGCAGCGGGCGGGTGATTCAGATGAGGAACCAATTACACCCGCTCGCCGCGGCAGGTGTGCTCCAGCTCACCGCTTCTGCCAATCTCGTGGGGCGCCGCGAAGTCGGGGTATAGTGGAAGCAGGCAAAGATGCGACCCTGCGCGCGTTCGGCTGCGCGCCCTGCGAAGGCGGTCCCCATGCACGAATACAGCGCTATCAGCGACGAAGTCATCTGCGCGCTCGGCGCGGCGGCGGGTGAAGACAGCGTGCTGCTTGCTGAGCCCATGCGCGAGCACACCACGTTCAAGATCGGCGGGCCGGCGGATGCCGTGGTTACGCCCCGCACGCCAAAGGCCGCTGCCCGCGTGCTCGACGTATGCGCCATCGCCGGCGTGCCCCTGACCGTGGTGGGTAACGGTTCCGACCTGCTCGTAGGCGACCGGGGCATCCGCGGCGTCGTGGTGCTGCTTCGAGAGAACATGAGCGAGGTGCGCGTCGAGGGCACGCGCGTGCATGCCCAGGCAGGCGCGTTGCTGTGCGATGTTGCCCTTGCGGCGGCAGAAGCTGGGCTTTCCGGCTTGGAGCCCTTGTGGGGTATCCCGACGGCGATCGGTGGCGCATGTCATCAGAACGCTGGTGCCTACGATGCTTGCATTGCCGACGTACTCGAGTCCGTACAGGCGTACGTGCCGGGCGCCGTGCTGCCAGACGGTACGCGCGCGAAAGGCACGGTGCGCACGTTCACCTGCGACGAACTGGGTTTCGGCTACCGCAAGAGCCGCGTGGCGTCGGATGGGCTCGTGGTGCTCGAGGCGACCTTTGCCCTCACGCCGGATATGGAGGCCTCGATTCGCGGCCGCATGGACGACTACCAACGTCGCCGTGAGGAGAAGCAGCCGCTCGAGCTGCCTTCCGCCGGCTCGACGTTCAAGCGTCCGCCGGGCTATTTCGCCGGCAAGCTCATCATGGACGCTGGTCTGCGCGGCTATCGCGTGGGTGGAGCGCAAGTTTCGGAGAAGCACTGCGGCTTCGTGGTGAACACCGACGGCTGCCGATGTGAATGCTCTCATCGAGCACATCCAGGCGGAGGTGCGCGAGCAGTTCGGTGTTGAGCTCGAACCCGAGGTGCACCGCATCGGCGAGTTCTAGCCCAACGTGGGAATATCCGTCCAGGACTCAGATCATCACGGCCGAGTGAGAATAACCGTCCAGGACTCAGGTTCTCACCTAATACGAGGGGGATGCCATGACCTACGATCACGTTGCCCAGTCCGATCCCGCCGTCGCTGCCGCGCTCGCGCAGGAGCTAACCCGCCAGCGCGGCACCATCGAGCTTATCGCGTCCGAGAACATCGTCTCGCCAGCGGTGCTCGAAGCCGTGGGCAGCGTGCTTACGAATAAGTATGCTGAAGGTTACCCGCGTCACCGCTACTATGGCGGCTGCGAGAAGGTCGATATGGTCGAAGACCTCGCCCGCGACCGTGCATGCAAGCTTTTCGGCTGCAACTACGCCAACGTGCAACCGCATTCCGGGGCGAACGCCAATCTTGCGGCATACACGGCACTCATCGAACCCGGCGACACGGTCATTGGCATGAGCCTCGACCAGGGTGGTCACCTCACGCATGGCTCGCCGGTCAACTTCTCCGGGCGGCTGTATCGCTTCCTGTCCTATGGCCTCGACCCTGTGACCGAGACGATTGACTATGACGGCCTCGAGCGCTTGGCCGAGCAGGAGCGGCCGAAACTCATTGTGGGCGGCGCCTCCGCGTACCCGCGCGTCATCGATTTCGAGCGGCTTGCTGCCATCGCGCACGGTGTGGGCGCGAAACTCATGGTCGATATGGCGCACATCGCCGGCCTCGTGGCTGCGGGCGCGCACCCGAGCCCGTTCCCGCATGCGGACGTGGTGACCTCCACCACGCATAAAACGCTGCGCGGCCCCCGCGGCGGCCTCATCCTCACGAACGACGACGAGCTCGCGAAGGCTATTGACAAGGCGGTGTTCCCGGGCACGCAGGGCGGTCCCCTCATGCACGTGATCGCCGGCAAAGCGGTCGCGTTCGGCGAGGCGCTGCGTCCGGAGTTCCGTGATTACATCGCGCATGTGGTGGAGAACTGCGCCGCGCTGGGCGAAGGGCTCGTCACGGGAGGGCTGCGCCTGGTTTCCGGCGGCACGGATAACCACCTGTGCCTGGTGGATCTCACGCCGGCCGACGTTACCGGCCGCGACGCCGAGCGCCTGCTCGATAGCGTAGGGCTTACGGTCAACAAGAACGCCATTCCGGGAGAGCCGCGTTCACCGTTTGTGACGAGCGGTATCCGTGTGGGTTCCGCCGCTGGCACCACGCGCGGCTTTTCGGCCGAGGAGTTCCGCGAGATCGGCGAGCTCATCGCGCGCGCGGTTTTCAACAAAGACGACGAGGCCGTGCTCGCGGCCGTGCGCGCCCGCACCACGGAGCTCCTCACCGCGCACCCGCTCTATCCGGAGCTGTAGCGTCCCCAAAGTGTTAAAAAGCCGTGGCTGGTTGCGTGCGGTGTTGCGTATCATGGGTAGAGCAACAAGCGCGTGGACACACGGAGGCACGGTAGATGATCAAGCTGTTTGCGAGCGATTTGGACGGCACGCTGCTCAACTATTTCCACCATGCAGATCGCGTGGTGCGGGCTGCTGTGCGCGAGGTCATCGCGTCCGGCGCGCATATGGTGCTCGCCACGGGGCGCACCTCGCATTCCGGCGCAAGCCATGGGTTTGGCAACTTGCCTCTCGAGATCGTGGGATCGAACGGCGCCATCATCCGCGACGCCCATGGCACGGTGCTCAAGTCGTTCGTCATCGATCAGGCGCTCGTCGAGGATCTGCTGCGGACGTTTCCGATGATCGTTTTCGAATGCGTTGCGGCCGAGGGTTCCTACATAACGGGTTCGTTCGACGAGTGGATGGCAGGCTTCTCGGGAAAGAACGCGCTAAGCCGCGCGGCCATGATGCGTCGCAACCGCAAGCGCGCCGCGAGCGATCCCACGCTCGTCCTCTCGCAAACCGTTGACCAAGTGCTCGAGCACGATATCTGCAAGCTCAATTGCCGCACGCGCGATGAGGGGCTCAAGCGCGAGCTCTCCGCCTACCTTGCGGATCATGCCGACACACTGGTTAACGAGCCGTTTCAGCCGGTGATGTTCGAGATTTCGAGCGCCGGCGTCAACAAGGGAGCGGCGCTTGCCTGGCTTGCGGCGCACCTGGGTATCGCCGAGGACGAGGTCGCGGTCTATGGCGACGGCGGCAACGATATCCAGATGCTCGAGCGGTTTGCCCATGCGTATGCGCCGTCGAATGCTAACGCTGCGGCGAAGCGCGCGGCGGGGACGGTCATCGGATCCAATGTCGCGTATGCGGTGCCACGGCACATGGTGCGTACGGTGCGCGCCCAGCAAGGTCGGTACGTGGTCGAGTAGCACGGCGTTCGGCGTCGGCGAGCATGCGCCGAGGCGTGCGCGGAGGTGTGGTGCGTGCGCATCTGGGCGTATGAGGTTCGGCGAACGAGGGTACCGGTAAGGCAGATAGACTGCTCTTTGAAGGGGAGGCTCTTCGATGGATCCTTCAATTGCGCGCGCTCTTATATGGGCGGCATGTGGCTGCGGCTTTACGTGGCTCATGACGACGGCGGGTTCGTCTGTGGTGCTCTTTACCGGGAAAGACCCCGAACGCGGCAAGCTCGCGCACCATATATTCCTAGGCTTCGCAGCGGGCGTCATGGTCGCTGCGAGTGTGTGGTCGCTGCTTAATCCGGCGATCGAGCAGGCGGAGGAGCTCGGACAGATCGGTTGGATTCCTGCTGCAGGTGGGTTTTTACTGGGCGTGGCGTTTCTCATCGCGCTCGATACACTGCTGCCGCATCTCCATGTGGGAAGCGATGAGCCCGAGGGCTTGCGTGCGGGATGGAAGCGCACGACGTTGATGGTTTCCGCTGTGACGCTCCACAACATCCCCGAAGGCATGAGCGTGGGGCTGTTGTTCGCGATGGCGTCACAGGCGTCGGGCGCGGCGGGCGATACGTATCTCGGTATGGCGTTTGCGCTGGCGCTCGGTATCGGCTTGCAGAACTTTCCCGAGGGCGCAGCGGTGTCGTTGCCGCTTCGCCGCGAAGGGTTCAGCCGCTGGAAGGCGTTCGTGGTGGGAAGCCTCTCGGGTATCGTGGAGCCCATCTTCGGCGTGGCGGTGGTGCTTGCGGCGGGCTGGATCTCGCCGTACATGCCCTGGATGCTCGCGTTTGCTGCCGGTGCGATGATCTACGTGGTGGTTGAGGAGCTCATACCCGAGGCGCATTTGGGCGAGCATTCCAACGTGGGCACACTCGGTGTCATCGCCGGGTTCGTGATCATGATGGTGCTCGACGTCGCGCTGGGGTAACGGGGGGCGGTTTGGGAGCCGCGCTGGGCCCCGCCACCCACTGCGCTCCGCGGTTTTGGCCAAAAACGAAAGCTTGGTAACACTTCCTCTCGAGAAATGGGGGTGGGTGGGACTTTCGCACCGGGTCTGATTGCCCCACCTCTGGGACAATCAGACCCGGTGCGAAAGTCCCACTTGTCGCGTCGTGCCGCTTTACCATCCCTTGATGCTTGTGAATACCTCACGGTAATCGCCGAGCGGCGCTTGTTATTTCACGCTGTGTGCAATAATACTCACCGAGTGAAAGACTAAAGTGAGAATTTCAGTCCTGGACTCGAATTCTCGCCTTCAAGAAAGGGAAGCATGTCATCTGAGCAGGCGATTACCTGTGGCATCGCGAAATCCGACCGACGAAGTTTGCGGTCGCAGCATCTGTTGCGGCAGGCGCTGGCGGACGAGATCAACGCGGGGCATGACCTTACGAGCGTGACCGTGGCCGCCCTTACCGATCGCGCCGGCCTGACGCGTCGCACGTTTTACACACATTACCGGGATATCCCCGATTTCATCGATCGCGTGGAAGCCGGGATCCTCGATGAGCTGCGTGAACGCATCACGGGCATCGCTGCAGCCGACCTGCCGTCGCTCTATCGCAACATCGACGCCCTTGAGCCGGCACCGGGGTCGGTCGAGCTGCTCGCGTATCTCAAGCGCGACGGCGCGGTGATCGGGGCGTTGCTGGGACCGCATGGCGACGCGTCGTTCGTCCAGCGCATCCAGGCCATTGCGCGAGAGACGGTCGCAGATCGCATGAAGACCGGCATCTTCCCGGGCGTGCTCGGTACGTTTTTCGACTTCTACCTATCGTACGTGGTTGCCGCCGAGGTTGGTGTCGTGCAGCGCTGGTTCGCAGGCGGTCTTGCCGAAAGCCCGGAGACCATGGCGCGCATCATGACGGTCATCGCCTTCGTGCGCCCTGGCGACCTGTACGGCCAGCCCATCGATATCAACGTGCCGGCATACGGCATGAAGCTCTTGAACCTGCAGCGTGAAGAACAGAAGGGGAACACCCATGAGTGAGGACGTCAAGATGAACGAGACGATGGACATGTCCGCTTCGGCTGCGGCCACGGAAAGCGGTGCGTCCGAGGGTGCGATCTGGAACCCAGACGCGGTGCAGGGTGACCTGCATCTGGGCATCGACGTGGGCTCCACCACCGTCAAGCTCGCCGTGCTGAACGACGAGAACCAGATCGTCTATGCCAAGTACCAGCGCCATCACACCGATGTGCGTGCCTGCGCACGCGATCTCTTCGTGCAGGCTGCCGCGGTGCTGCCAGAAGCGCAGATGACCTGCGCCATCACGGGTTCCGGCGGTCTGCTCCTGTCCCAGTGGCTCGGTCTCGAGTTCGTGCAGGAGGTTATCGCGAGCAAACGCGCCGTGGAGACGCTCATCCCCACCACGGACGTCGCGATCGAGCTCGGCGGCGAGGACGCGAAGATCATCTACTTCGACCAGGGCATCGAGCAGCGCATGAACGGCACCTGCGCCGGTGGCACGGGCGCGTTCATCGACCAGATGGCCACACTCCTGCACACCGATGCTTCCGGCCTGAATGAGCTCGCGAAGGGTGCTACCACGATCTACCCCATCGCGAGCCGCTGTGGCGTGTTCGCCAAGTCCGACGTGCAGCCGCTCTTGAACGAGGGCGCGCGCCAGGAGGACGTCGCCGCATCCATCTTCCAGGCCGTGGTGACGCAGACCATCTCGGGCCTCGCGTGCGGCCGCCCCATCCGTGGCAACGTCGCATTCCTCGGCGGTCCTTTGCAGTACCTCTCTGAGCTGCCCGAGGTCTCCCCGGAGGAAAACCTGCGCACGCTGCGCGAGCGCTTCTACATCACGCTTGAGCTCGACGAGACGCACCGCATCGTGCCCGAGAACGCGCACCTCTTTGTGGCGAGCGGTGCCGCGATGGCGCACGAGTCGAACAAGCTCTCAACGTTCCCACAGCTTATCGAGGCAATCGATGCGCTTGGCGACACACAGGGTTCCGAGGTCGCTCGTCTCGACCCGCTCTTCGCCACGCCCGAGGACTACCAGGAGTTCAAGACCCGCCACGACCGGGAAGTCGTGCCGCGCGGCGAGCTCGAGGGCTACGAGGGACGCGTGTTCATCGGCCTGGACGCCGGCTCCACGACCATGAAAGCCGCAATGGTGGGCGAGGACGGCCAGCTGCTCTACACCTGGTACGGCAACAACAACGGCGACATCTTGGGCACGGCCAAGACCATCATGGCCGATTTCTACGCGCACATCCCCGCGGGCTGCACCATCGGCCACGTGACCACCACGGGCTACGGCGAGGCGCTGCTCATCGAGGCGCTCAAGGCAGATTCCGGCGAGATCGAGACCGTCGCGCACCTACGCGGTGCGAAGGCCTTCCTGCCGGGCGTGCAGTTCATCTTGGACATCGGTGGCCAGGACATGAAGTGCCTGCGCGTGGCAGACGGCGTCATCGAGCACATCATGCTCAACGAGGCCTGTTCCTCGGGCTGCGGCTCCTTCATCGAGAGCTTCGCCGTATCCATGGATATGGGGGTCGAGCAATTCGCTCGCGAAGCCATCGCGGCCAAACAGCCCGTCGACTTGGGCAGTCGCTGCACCGTGTTCATGAATTCCCGCGTGAAGCAGGCACAGAAGGAAGGCGCCACGGTGGGCGACATCGCCGCGGGCCTGTCCTACTCCGTGATTAAGAACGCCCTGTTCAAGGTTATCAAGCTGCGCGATCCCAAGGAGATCGGCACCCAGGTGATCGTCCAGGGCGGTACCTTCATGAGCGACGCCACCTTGCGCGCTTTCGAGCTCCTTACCGGCGTGAACGCTGTGCGCCCGGACATCGCCGGCTGCATGGGCGCCTATGGTGCGGCCCTGCTCGCGCGCGACCGTGCCGGCGCCGAGGGCACCTCGACGGTGCTTACCGCCGAAGAGATCGCCGCACTCACCGTGACCCAGCGTCATGCGCGCTGCGGCCGCTGCTCCAACAACTGCCAGCTCACCATCAACGACTTCGGCGGCGGACGGCGCTTCATCACGGGCAACCGCTGCGAGAAGGGCGCGGGCAACCACGGCAAGAAGCAGCAGGTGCCGAACCTCTTCACCCAGAAGAACGAGCTGCTGTTCAACCGTCCCGTGCTTGCGGAGGAAGATGCCCCGCGCGGCACCGTGGGCATCCCCCGCGCCCTCAACATGTACGAGAACTATCCGTTCTGGCACGCGTTCTTCACCAAGCTCGGCTTTCGCGTGGTGCTCTCGGACGATTCGAGCAAGAAGACCTACGACGCGGGCATCGAGTCCATGCCGTCCGAGTCCGTGTGCTACCCGGCGAAACTCAGCCACGGTCACGTGATGAATCTCATCGACAAGGACGTCGATTTCATCTGGATGCCGTGCATCCGCTGGGAGCGCAAGGAGGACCCGGCGGCGGGCAACTGCTACAACTGCCCCATCGTCATGAGCTATCCCACGGCGCTGGGTCTCAACATCGACGAGATCGCGAGCAAGAACGTCGAGTTCATGTACCCGTTCGTGCCGTATCACGACAAGATCGAGCTCAAGCGCCGTCTGTACGAGCTCATCGCTGTCGAGCGCGTGCAGGATGCGGAGGAGGGCCGCGGTCGCGTGCGCGGGCCCAAGATCACCCGTTCCGAGATCGACGCCGCGGTGAACGCTGCCTACGAGGAGGACGCGCGCTTCCACGAGCAGATCCAGACCATGGGCGAGGAGGCGCTCCACTGGATCGAGGAGCACGGCGGTCACGGCATCGTGCTCGCCGGCCGCCCGTACCACAATGACCCCGAGATCAACCATGCGCTGCCCGAGCTCATCACGAGCTTTGGCTTCGCGGTGCTCACCGAGGATTCCGTGGCGCACCTCGTGAAACCCGACCGCCCCATCCGCGTGGTCGACCAGTGGATGTTCCACAGCCGCCTGTACCGTGCGGCGAAGCTCGTGACGCTCCGCAACGACCTCGACCTCATCCAGCTGAACTCCTTCGGCTGCGGCCTTGACGCGCTCACCACCGACCAGGTGCAGGAGATTCTCGAGGGTTCCGGCAAGATCTACACCGTGCTCAAGATCGACGAGGTCTCGAACCTCGGTGCGGCGCGCATCCGCATCCGCTCGCTCATGGCGGCGCTGAAGGACCAGGAGGCCGAGCGCGCTGCCGAGGCCGCCCGCGCCGGCGAGGCCTACGAGCAGGGCGACGCCGCCCCCGTGGCGCCGAGTGAGGACGCCCCGGCCTTCTCCACGCATAAGTACGCGCTCTCCGCGCAGCGCCGCGCCAACTCGGCTGCCTTCCCCAAGGTGCAGTTCACCGAGGAGATGCGCGAACAGGGTTACACCATCCTCTGCCCGCAGATGGCGCCCATCCACTTCGACCTGGTCAAAGAGGTCATGAAGGCAGCGGGTTACAACTTCGTGCTGCTACCTTCCACCGACCGCGGCGCCGTCGAGGCGGGCCTGCGCTATGTGAACAACGACATCTGCTACCCGTCGATCCTCGTGACCGGCCAGATCATGGAGGCCATCGAGAGCGGCAAGTACGACCTCAACAAGACCGCGGTGATCATCTCGCAGACGGGCGGTGGCTGCCGCGCCACCAACTACATCGCGCTCATTCGCAAAGCGCTGCGCGAGAGCGGCAACCCGCAGGTGCCGGTGATCAGCCTGGCCGCGGTGAAGCTCGACGAGCAGAATCCTGGCTTCAAGCTTACGGTGCCGTTGCTCAAGGCCGCCGTGTACTGCGTGCTCTTCGGTGACGTGATGATGCAGATGCTCTACCGCACGCGCCCCTACGAGGCTGCGCCGGGCTCCGCGAACGCGCTCTTCGATCAGTTCATGGAGCGCGCCCGCAAGCTCGCGCCCAAGTTCACGCGCCGCAGCTTCACCAAGCTGTCGCGCGAGGCCATCGCTGCGTTCGATACGCTGCCGCTCGTGGGCGAGGGTACGAAGCCGCGCGTGGGCGTGGTAGGCGAGATCCTCGTCAAATTCCATCCCACGGCGAACAACCACGTGGTCGACGTCATCGAGGCTGAAGGCTGCGAGGCCGTGGTGCCGGGGCTTCTCGACTTCTTCCTGTACTCTATGAGCAACGCGAAGGTGCAGAAAGACGAACTCGGCAGCTCGGCGGCATCGCGCGCGAGCATGGATGCCGTGATCGGGCTCATCGACTGGATGCGCAAGCCCGTAGACGAGCTGCTCGAGAAGAGCGTTCGCTTCGAGCGCCCCGAGCCCATTAGCGTTATGGCCGAGAAGGCCACGCAGGTTCTTTCGCTTTGCAACAACATGGGCGAGGGCTGGCTGCTCACAGCCGAGATGCTCGACCTCATCGACCATGGCGCGCCGAACATCATCTGCACGCAGCCGTTCGCGTGCCTGCCGAACCACGTGGTGGGCAAGGCGGTCATTAAGGAGCTGCGCCGCCAGCACCCCGAGAGCAACATCGTCGCGGTGGACTACGACCCCGGCGCGAGCGAGGTGAACCAGCTTAACCGCATCAAGCTCATGATTTCCGTGGCGAAGGAGAACCTGCGTGCCGGCAAGGGCTTCAAGATGGAGAGCGTCAAGCCGCTCGCTATGGACATGGACGACAGCAAGTTCCGTCCGTACCACGACGGCGACGCTGCGAGTGTGGACGGCGGTTCCTGCGCGGCGTGTGGCGCGGTGAGCGACGATGCCGTGGCGGCCGT
>CAJLVH010000061.1 GCA_905210055.1 uncultured Enorma sp.
AAACCAGCAAAGCCACCTGTCAAAATGAACCCGTCCCCAATGGCTGCCCCAATGGCTGCAATGGCTACAGCCTAGGCTCCTACGAGCGCGCGGCAGAAATCGTGAGCGTCAAACTCCTGCAGGTCCTCGATGCGCTCCCCCACACCCACACGGTAGATGGGGAGCCGCAGCTTGGAGGACACTGCAAGCGCGATGCCGCCCTTGGCGGTGCCGTCGAGCTTCGTCAAGATGATGCCGTCGAGGCCGAGTGCCTCGTTGAACTCAAGTGCCTGGTTGAGGCCGTTTTGTCCGGTACCGGCATCGATTACCAGCACGACACGTACGGGCATGGGGCCGGCAGCGCACTTCTCCGCGCGCTTGCGCGTGACATTCACGACCTTTGCAAGCTCGCGCATGAGGTCGCTCGAGGTGTGCAGGCGCCCCGCCGTATCGATGAGCACGAGGTCGGCGTTCTGCTTGTCGGCCTCATCGAGCACGTCATAGCACACGCTCGCGGGGTCGGAGCCGCGGTCGCGCTTCACCACGGGCACCCCCGCACGCTGGCCCCACACATCGAGCTGTTCGATGGCGGCGGCGCGGAACGTGTCGGCCGAACCGATCACCACACGCTTGCCCGCCTCGTGCGCGGCGCTCGCGATCTTGCCCACGGTCGTCGTCTTGCCGGCGCCGTTGATCCCAACGAAGAGCACGCATGAGGGAGTCTCGCGAAACGGATCGACCTCGATGGGCGTGAAGCGCTGCTCGAGTTTATCGGCGAGCGCCTCACGGAGCTGGTCGGCGGTCTTCAGGTTCTTGCGCGCGGCAAGGTCTCGCAGATCGTCCGAGACGTCCATGGCGATCTCGGCACCCATGTCGCCCATGACGAGCGTATCCTCGAGCTCTTCCCAGAAATCTTCGGTGACCTCGCCGCCGAAGTAGAAGAGCTCGTTGATGGCCTCGCGGCTGCGCTCGAGCCCGCGCGCGAGCGCGTCAAACAATCCCATTATGCATCCACGACCTTTCCTGTTGCGCGGTTGAGCTTCTGGCTCACCACACGGCTCACGCCGTCTGCCTGCATCGATACACCGTAGAGCACGTCAGCGTCCTCCATGGTACGCCGCTGGTGCGACACCACCAAAAGCTGCGTGGAGCGGCGCAGCACATCGATGGCGTCGAGCAGCTTGGAGAGATTCGAATCGTCGAGAGCGGCCTCGACCTCATCGAGCACATAGAACGGCACCGTACGCGTGCGGTACACGGCGAAGAGCAGCGCGAGCGCCGTGAGGCTCTTCTCGCCGCCGCTCATAAGCGTCATCTTCGTGATGCGCTTGCCGCGGGGCTGAGCCACCACCTCGATGCCGGTCTCGCTCGGATGTTCGGGGTCGGTCATCTCGAGATGCGCCTGACCTCCCGGGAAGAGCATGGCGAAGACCTCGCGGAAGTTCTCGTCGACCTTCTCGAAGGTGGTAAGGAAGGCGGTGCGCATCTTGCGATCGATCGCAGCGCTGATCTTCGTGAGCGACTTGCGCGCCGCCTCGAGATCGGCAAGCTGGGCTGCGATGTAATCCGCGCGCTCGCGCAGGCGCTCATATTCCTCCATAGCGACCTGGTTCACCGGACCTAAGTTGTTGATCTGGCGCACGAGGTCTTGCAGCTCGCGCATGCACGCATCGCGATCTTCGGGCTCCGGCAGCATGAGCGCTTCTTCGAGCACCGTCGTGCCGTCGGCCGTGATGGCCTGAATCGCGCTTTCCACCTGCACCTCGAGCTTGCCGCGTTCAACCTGCACGGAACTCTGGGCAGACATCGCTTCGTCGACCTCCGCCTTCGCAGCGGCAACCTCGGTCTTGGCGTCCTCGATGGTCTTCTTGAGCGAAGCGGAATCGGCCTCCTCAAGCGATGCCTGGTCGCGCAAGCGCGCCGCCCACTCCGTCGCGCGCTCGGATAGCGCGGTGTAACGATCGTGTAGCGGGTCAACGCGTAGACGCAGCACCTCGAGCGAACGAGCCGCCTGCGTCGTGGCACGGATACGGCGATCGAGTCCCTCGAGGCGCCGCTCGAGTTCGGGCACGCGACCCTCGAGCGAGCGGACGCGCTCCGAAGCCTGGGCACGGCGAACGCGGGCGTCGCCAAGCTTGGTGGCAGCTTCCGCATCCTCGCGACGCAGGCGGTCGAGCTCATCGGTCGCCTCGGCGATTTCCTGCGCAAGCTCGCCGGCTCGAGCGCGCGCCTCGTCGCGGGCGCGCTCGAGCTCCTCGGCGCGCGGGGCAGCGGCGCGTGCCTGCTCGGCAACCTCCGCACGTCGCCGCTCGAGCTTCGAATACTCGGCCTGCGTGCTCACGAGCGACTGCTCGAGTCTGCCCGTCTCCTCACGAGCGGAACGAAGCTCACCCTCGAGCTGGGCGATCTCGCCTGCAGCATCGCGCTCCGCAGCTCGTGCCACATCGAGCGCACGCTGGCCTTCCACCACGCGCGCCGAAGCCTCATCGAAAACCGTGGAAAGATCGGGCTCGATATCATCGAGCTCGCGAATGCGGCGCTTGCGCTCAAGGATGCCGGCAGACGAATCCGCCTGCTTGCCCAGGCGAACGACGCCGCTCGCACCCACGCGCGCCCCATCGCGGCTCACGTAGACGACGCCGGGGACAACGGGGGCAGCGAGCGCTTCCACGAGCGAATCGACGAGATAGACATGGCCGAGAAGCGACGAAACAGCCTCAAAATAACCCTCGCGTACGCGAATGAGGTCCAAAAGGCGGCTTCCGGCGGCGTCGGGAACGGCATATGCACCGGCGCTATCCCGCGCGATGAGCGTGGCGGTACCCGAAACGTCCTCCTGGCACAGGCCTGCCTCCCCTGCCGCACGCATGCGCTCGCGGTTGTCGAACACGAGCGCCTCGACATCGCTTGCAAGCAGCTGCTCGACGAGCTCTTCAAGCTCTGCAGGCACCTCGATCACATCGCCGAGACGCGCTTGCACGTCGAGCCGGTCATCGCGTGCGAGCGCGGCGGCGAGCGCCGAGGACTCCCCCGTGCGCTCGTCGAGGCGCTTCAAGCTCGCGAGCTCGGAGCGCACCTCGGAAAGGCGGCCGCGCGCCTCGGTTTCCTTCGCACGGAGCTCCTCGAGCGCGCGCTCGGCGCTGCCGCTCGTCTCACGAGCCTCGTCGAGATCAGCCCGCGCGGAACCGAGCAGCTCCTCGAGCTCCTCGATACGGCGTCGGCGCGCCTCAAGCGAAGCCCTCACGTTATCCGCGCCCTCCTGGATCTGCTCCAGGCGCGAGGCGAACATGGAATCTTCCAGTTCAGCATTGGAAAGCGCCTCGCGCGCGCGGGCGAGTCCGAGCGTGGCATCGTCTGCGGCGCGCTGCGCCTGGCGCTGTTCGCGCGTCGAGGTGGCGATGCGTTCGTCGAGCTCCAAGCGGCGCTCATGGGACGCCCGCGCGGCGGGCTCGAGCTGCGCAACGTCGTCTTCAGCCACAGCAAGCGCAGCCCGAACCTCGTCGAGCGCGGCACGCGCCTGCTCGAGATCCTCGCTCACACGGCGGCGCTGGTGCTCAGAGCCAGAAAGGGTGCCGCGCATCTCGGAGAGACGGCTCACCATGTTGTGACCCTTCTCCTCCAAAAGGCGCATGTCGGAGCCCAGACGACCGATGATGTCCTGCATTCGCCGGCGCTGCTCACCGAGGTCGCCCACAAAGAGGCCTTTCTCCTCAAGCAGCACCTGGAGCTTCTCGAGCTCCCGCTCCTTCTCCGCTAAACGAAAGCGCGCGAGCTCGAGGGCAGCATCGCACTCCTTGGCGCGGTGCTCGCAGCCCTCCCATTCGCCACGCAGGCGCCTAAGCTCGTCCACCGCAAGGATGCGGGTGAGCTCGTTGGCGCGCTCGGTGAGGTCGCGGTGACGCCGGGCACGATCCACTTGGCGCTCGAGCGGACGAAGCTGGCGCGTGATCTCGCGACTGATGTCACGGGCACGCGTGAGGTGCTCGTCCATTGATTTGATCTTGCGAGCGGCGCGTTCCTTGCGGCGCTTGTGTTTCGAAATGCCCGCCGCCTCTTCGATGAGCGCGCGACGCTCCTCCGGCCGGCTCTGCAGGATGGAATCGAGCTTGCCCTGGGAGATGATGGAGTGGGTATCCTTGCCCAAGCCAGAATCGTGCAGGATATCTTGGATATCCATGAGACGACAGGGGCTCTGGTTGATGAGGTACTCGCTCTCTCCGGAACGATACATGCGGCGCGTGATGGCGACCTCGTTGAAATCGACGGGCAGCACGTGATCCGAGTTGTCGAGGACGAGCGTGACCTCTGCCACGCCCACGGGCTTGCGCGCCGACGAACCGGAGAAGATGACGTCCTCCATGGCCTGACCGCGAAGCTGTTTGGCGCTTTGCTCTCCCAGTACCCAAAGGATTGCGTCTGAGATGTTCGATTTACCCGAACCGTTGGGGCCGACGATGACCGTGAGGCCGGGTTCGAACGACATGTGGGCGCGGTCAGCGAACGACTTGAAGCCCTTCAGGGTGAGTGACTTGAGGTACACGGCCGCCCCTTACTTGAACTTCTTGTTGAGAATGACGCCGCCGGTGGTATAGCCCATGCGCTCAAGGGCATCAAGCGCCGCAGCGGCTTCCGCCTCTTTCTTGGAGGAACCCGTCCCCTTGCCCTGGCGCGCGCCGTCGACGAGCACCACGGCGGTGAATACGGGCTCGTGCGCAGGGCCGGAGGTATCGACGAGCTTGTAGGCAGGTGAAACCTTATGGTCGCGCTGCACGCATTCCTGCAGGTAGGACTTGGGATTGGTGGGATGCTCGGCGCGATCGGCGGCAAGGTGCGGCTTTAAGGTGCGTATGATGAACGCCTCTGCTGCCTCCCAGCCGCCGTCGAGGTAGAGCGCGCCCACGAGCGACTCGTAGACGTTCTCGAGCGCGGAGTAAAGGCCGCGGGCACCGGTGCCGGTCTCGGAGGCGCCGAAGATGATGCAGGTGTCGACGCCAAGCTCGCGGCCGACCTCGGAAAGCGTCACGCCGGAAACGAGCGAGACCTTGAGGCGCGTGAGACGACCCTCGTCGAACTGGGGATAGCTCTTGTAGAGCGCAAGCGCCACGACGGAACCCAGAATGGAGTCGCCGAGGAACTCAAGGCGCTCGTACGACGCCGAAACCGGCTGCCCCTCCACGGCGGAAGGGTGCGTGATCGCGCTTTGCAGCAGGTCGCGGTCGTGAAAATCGTGGCCGCAAATCTCTTCGGCGAGTGCGAGCTTTTGAGAGATGAGCAAAGCCCGTGCCTCCTACTGCGCAGCCTCGATAGCGTCGAGCGCATCGGAAACGGACGCGATGGTGAGCAGACGCTCCTCATCCATCTCGATATCGAATTCGTCCTCGATGGCGGTCACGAGCTGAAGGCGGTCGAGTGAGTCCGCGTCCAGGTCGTCGAACGTGGTCTGTTCCGTGATCTCGTCGATATCGATGCCGAGAACATCACTGGCGATCTCAGCTACTTTGTTGAACATCTCGGTGCGGTCCATGCGCATCTCCTCTCCTCACCGGTAAACCGGCACAGATGGTCCGTATTGATTCTACCGCATGGAGGACGTCGTTGTGTTCAGCTTCATCAGCTCAGGAAGAAAGGGATGGGTCGCTCGGGGACGCGCCCCAAACGGAACGAGTTAGCTAGGAACATGTTCCTTCCAACCCTTTTGATTCGTGTATGAAAAATGGGTTGAGAGGAACACGTCCCCAGCCAACCCATTCAGACACATTAGCGAACGATGGTGCCGACGGCCTCCACGACGCTTTCGATGAGCCCCGCGCGCACTGCTTCCGCGGTGGCGAGCGTGCCGTTCTTCACGGCCTCGACCGACGTCGCGCCGTGTCCGATGAGCACCACGCCACGCAGACCCAGCAGGATCGCGCCGCCCTTCGCGTCACCCGAGAGCTTCTCCTTGATGGCAGCGAGGTCGTTCTTGATAAGGAGCGCAGCGATCTTGCCCTTGAGCGAACCGAGCAGCGCACCCTTGAGCTCGGACATGATGAGCTTCGCTGCGCCCTCGGTGGCCTTAAGCGCGACGTTGCCGGCAAAGCCATCGGCCACGACCACGTCGTAGTTCCCAGATACGACGTCGCTGCCCTCGCAGTTGCCGGCGAAGCCCTCGAGCTCGTCGCTCAGAAGCGCAAAGCATTCCTTGGTGAAATGGGAGCCCTTGGTATCCTCCGTGCCGTTGGAGAGTAGGCCGATCCGGGGCTTGGCGATCCCACACACCACGCGGGCGTAGGCGGCGCCCATCTGCGCGAAGCGCAGCATGTCGCCGGGCTCGATGTCGGGATTCGCACCGAGGTCGCAGAAGACTGTAAGACCGCCGGTACGGTTGGGGACGGCGGAGGTGAGACACGGGCGCAGCGGCCGCCGCTCGCCCGCCTCCTCGTACTTGAAGGGCGTGACGTAGGCCGTGGCGGCAGCAGTGATGGCACCTGTCGCCCCTGCAGAAAAGAAACCCTGGCAGGTGCCCTTCTTCACCGCGCGACACGCGACGACGATCGAAGACTTGCGCTTGCTCATAACCGCTTTGAGGGGATCGTCGGCCATCTCGATCACATCGGGCGCGACGAGCGCCTCGACGCGGGGGCGCTCATCGGCGAAGGGAACCACGAGCTCTTCGGGACCCACCGCCACGACGATGAGCGCAGGGTCTGCGGCAAGCGCCGCATCGATGCCCGCGAGCACGACCTTCGGCTCCTCATCGCCGCCCATGACGTCGACGGCAACGCGCACTTCTTCCATGCCAGCCTCCCTAGGGCGATAGCGAAATGGCCGACTCACCGAGCCGGCCATTGCAGAATACACAGCAACCGAGTGCGTATGCTACTCGGTGACGATGACCTCGCGGTCCTTGTAGAACCCGCAGTTGGGGCAGACGTGATGCGGAAGCTTCACGGCGCCGCAACGGGGGCACGTGGAACGAGAGGGGGCATCGATCTTCATGTTGGCCGAACGACGGTTATGCGTGCGAATGCGACCCTGCTTTTGCTTAGGTACTGGCATGATGACCTTCCTTATATACTCACCGTAAGGCACGAATACGCGCAAGCAGTGATACTAGCACACTGCAGGGTGCCCTGTACAGGGTTTTTTGTGAGTTTTGAGTGGCCACGCCGGGGAATGTCAAATTAGCCCAGCGACTTTTTTACATCAAACGATGTCTTCAATGAAGTGAAAAGGTTTTCATCGGGCGATGTAAAAAAGTCGCTGGGGTAATTTGACATTTCTCGGCGAGGAACTGACGTCCGACGCGCTACTCGTCGTCCTCGTCGAACGTGAGGTTCTTGAGCACAGCGAAGGGGTTGTCGTCGCTCGCCGCATGTTCCTCGGCGGCGCGCTCGGCGCAATCGCACTGCTCGCGATTGAGATTCGCGCCGCACGTGGGGCAGAGCCCCTTGCAATCGGGCTTGCAGAGCACGACGAACGGGGTATCCATGATGACGGCGTCCGCGATGGGCTCGGCGAGGTCGATCTCGCGCGTAGGGCCGATTACCTCGAAGCCATCTTCGAAGGCATCTGGGTCGTCTGGTTCATCGAAGAGATAATACTCCTGGATCTCGCCGGCGATATCGAGGTGAGCAGGGTCGAGGCACAGATCGCACGTGCCCGTCGCCTGCGCGCGCACGATGCCGCTCACAAGCACGCCGTCGCCGGTGTGGGTGAGCACCACATCGTAGCTCACGCCGTCCTCGAGCGTGAACTCCTTCTCCCCCATCGTGTACGAGGAAGCATCGACCTTTCCTGCAACGGCATAGCTGTCACCGGGGTTCTCGAGATGGTCGGCAAGGGCCACGACCACCGGATCGAAGAGCGCCATGGTTACCAGGCACCGTTCTGGTTCGCAGAGGACGCGCCCTCGTTCAGCTGCTGACGGCAGCGCGTGACCGTCGCGGTGAGCGACTTGAGATTCTCCTCGAGATGGGTAAACACCTGCTCGGCGTAATCTTCGGCAGCATAGCGCGTTTCGCGCTCGTACTGCTGGGCGCGGTCGCGGATATCGTCGGCCTGCTGCTGCGCGAGGCGCACGATCTCCTGCTCGCTGGCGATGGTGAATGCCTGCTGCTGAGCATCGGCGATGATGGAATCCGCCTGAGACGCCGCGGAGGCGATGAGCTCGTCGCGCTCCTTAATGATACGACGCGACTTCTGCCACTCCTCCGGGTAGCTCATACGGATCTCATCGAGAATGTTGAAGAAGACCTCGGTCTCGATAACTTTGAACTGCGCGTTCTTGCCGAAGGGAGGCTTTGCCTCCTCGATAAGCCCCTCGAGTTCGTCTACCAAGCTCTCGATCCTCTCACCAGGAAAGTTGCCGCCCGGCATCCGGTCTCCTTTCATAGACAGTCATATCGATTCCTCATGGTACCACAGAGCGCGGCGCAAACCCCTAGAAGCGACCTTTGAGCGCGGAGGCCACATTTTGGGGCACGAGCCCGGAGACGTCCCCGCCGAACGAAGCAATCTGGCGCACCACCGAAGAGGAAAGGTACCCGTACTGGGGGCTGCTCATCACGAAGATCGATTCGAGGTCGGGGTCCAGCTTGTAGTTGAGGTCTGCCTGCTGCAGCTCATATTCAAAATCCGTCATCGCGCGCAGGCCCTTCACCACGGCGCCCGCCCCCACCTCGCGGGCGAAGTCGACGAGGAGCCCAGTGAACGGACGAACCTCGACATCTGCAAGGCCTTCGGCTTCAAGCGCGCAACGAGCGAGCTCGACGCGCTCATCGAGCAAAAAAGTCGTGCCGACGCCGTTTTTTCCGAGCGATTCTGCGACGGCGACCGTCACCTTGGGACAGATGCGGCGCGCGCGGCGCACGACGTCGATGTGGCCGCAGGTGATGGGGTCGAACGTGCCGGGTACGAGCACGTGGTCAATGGTCTTGCACATATCGTTCCCTCCGGGCCGCGGCACTGGCGCCACGCCCGTCCGATGCTGAACCTACTTCAGAGCATTCTACCGAATCTCACGGTAAAACCCCGTGCGTTTTCAGCACCCATAACGCCCCATGCATTAGTTGGCGCGGCGCAGCACGTCGATGGTGGTGGAACCGTAGCGCTTCTCGCGCACGAGCTCGAAACCCTCCGGGCGTGCTCCCGCGAGATCGCTTCTATGCTCGAAAAGCGCGATCGCACCCGGAACAAGGAGCTCCTGTTCGGCGAGTGAGCCGAGCAGCTCCTCTGCGGGTGCCGGGCCAAGCTGGTAGGGCGGATCAATGAGCACAAGATCGTAGGGAGCGAGCGGCATGCGTCCCCGCGCGGCATGTGCGAGCACGTCTCCGCACGTCACACGCCACCGTCCGGATTCAGCGCGCAGCATCTCGAGGTTCCGGCGGACAAGCGCTGCGGCCGTGCGGTCGATATCGAAAAACGCGCACGTCGCCGCCTCGCGCGAGAGCATCTCGATGCCCATCGCCCCCGAACCGGAGAATGCATCGAGCACGCGTGCGCCCTGAAGCCCCTCCGGGAGCGCCGAGTCCGCGATCGACGCGCACGCCTCGCGCACGCGGTCGGTCGTGGGCCTCGTGACGTCGCGACCGCGCGGTTCCTCGAGCCGCCTGCCGCGCCATGTTCCCCCGACAATCCTCATCCGCCGCTTACCTCCCGAAACACATCTCCGTAGCGCCGCACGACCTCATAGCGCAACGGCAGGGTCGCCGTCGCTTCAAGCGTATGGGCATAGCGCAGAATCTCCTGCGCATCCGCATGCGCGGCCTCGATGACGGTAGCATCCGCGTCGAGATCCACGAATCGCAGGAAGACCCCGCCATGCTGCCGCAAACCCAAGATCTCGCCCTCATGGCGCAGGCGAAGGTCGAGCTCGGCAAGGGCGAAGCCGTTCGACGTGCGCTCAAGCGCGGCGAGGCGCTCCTGCGCGGTGCTGCGCGCGCCCTTTGCACCGGAACCGGCCATGATGAAACAGCGCCCAGCAAAATCGCCGCGGCCCACGCGTCCGCGCAGCTGATGCAGGGTCGCCAAGCCAAACCGCTCCCCGTCCTCGATGAGCATGACCGTGGCCTCGGGAACGTCGACGCCCACCTCCACAACCGTCGTGGAGACGAGCACCTGCGCCTCGCCCGTACGGAACGCCTCAATCGCGGCGTCCTTCTCCGCAGCGGAAAGCCTGCCGTGGAGCGCGCGGATCGATGCGTCCGGAAACACATGGCGCAGATGCTCCACCTCGCGCTCGACGCTATGGAGCGCAGGCGCGGTTCGGGCGGCGCCTTCGGCATCCTCCCGGGAAGCGGGGACATCGTCAAGCTCAGAGGCGTCGTCGGATTCGGCGACGAGCGGGCAGATGACATACGCCCGCTGTCCTTGCGCCAGGCATTCGCGCAGGGCGCCGTATGCGACGTCGCGGTTCGCTTGCGAGAGCACCTTCGTCTCTACGCCCGACCCCGCACGCGGGCGGGTGCGTATGACGCTCGTATCGAGGTCGCCGTATACCGAAAGAGCAAGGGTGCGCGGAATGGGCGTCGCCGTCATGACGAGCAGATCCGCCCCCGGCCCCTTCGCGCGGAGCGCGTTGCGTTGACCCACGCCAAAGCGGTGCTGCTCGTCGATCACCACGAGCGTGAGCCGCTGGAAGACGACATCGTCGGAAAGCACCGCATGCGTGCCAAAGAGCACGCTGAGTTCGCCTGCGGCGAGGCGGCGTGTGATCTCC
>CAJLVH010000062.1 GCA_905210055.1 uncultured Enorma sp.
TGGCTCGTGATGGGGCGTGAGACGGTCGACGTGTGCGATCCAGCCCTGCGCCTCGTGTTCCCCTCGAATGTCATGGGCGTCTCGGCGTTTTTCTACACGCCGGACGGTGTGGCCCGCGCGCTCGTGCGCCAGAAGGACGTCGCCGGTGTGCAGGCAACGGGTTGCTTCGATGAGGTCGTGGGCTACGGAGACGATTTCGACGAGCTGCTTGCGGCCACGATCGAGAAGATCGATCCCAACATGATCGATATCGACGCCGACCTGTACGACGCGCTCACCGACGGCCTCACGACCGGCCTGTACCTGCGCCTTATGCGCGATCTTGAAGGCACGCCGTATGCCCAGCGCCTGAGCTATGGACAGGTGATTCGGGCGCTGCGCGGCCGCAAGATCGACGCCGAGGTTGAGCTTCAGGTCGAGGTGCTCAAGCTCCTGAACCAGGTGTGCGACGAGCTTTCCGGCATCGTTCGGCCTGGCGTGAGCGAGGAAGACGTCTACGACTACTGCCAGGAGTTCATGCGCAAGCACGACCTTACGCCCTCGTGGGAGACGACGTGTTGCCCGCTCGTGCATGCGGGCGCGCGCAGTGTGCAGGGGCTCGTCCACCCGGGTACGAATCAGGTTCGCCCGGGCGACGTGTTCCACTTGAGCTTCGGCGCGAAGCATGCGAGCGGCTACGCCACCGATTTCCAGCGGAGCTGGTATGTGCTTGAGGAAGGCGAGTCCGAGCCGCCCGAGGAGGTGCAGCGCGCGTTCCAGGCCGTGATCGACGCGATCGACGGCACGAGGGCGGCCATGCGCCCCGGGATGGAAGGCCGCGAGGTCAACCGCATCTTCAACAAGGCGCTCGAAGATTGGCCGGCGAGCGGCGGCGGGCATTCCGTGGGCCGTGCGCTCCACGATGGCTGCTTCCAACTCGCATGCGATTCTCCGGTGATCGGCGAGCTGCCGGAGATTCCCCTCGAGGTGGGAAACGTCTTCACGCTCGAGGTGTTCTGCAACACGCCGCGCGGCGTGATCGGTGTGGAGGAGATGATTCGCCTCGAAGAAGACGGCGGGTCGTACCTCTATCTTCCGCAGCGCGAGCTTTGGACGCTCCCCTGCGCCTGATGCATCAAAAGGGACGGGTGCGAAACGTTGCTTTTACTGCGTTTTGCACGTTTTGACCCCGTCCCCAAATGACGCACCCGAATGACGCAAGAAGTAACGTTTTGTATCCGTCCCAACATGACGTATTGGAAGGAGAAAGGCATGCTTGGTGAAAACTTCGTTGGATTGAGTGATGAGACCCTGGCGTATGCCGAGGATCTTGCCACGGTGACGCTCGGCGTCGACGCACTCGATCGTAAGCTCAACCAGACGTCTGAGGATTACGACGGTGTCGTGTGCATCAACCTTGGATGGGATAAGACCGCTGAGTTCTCCGATTGGTCGGACGCCCGCGCGGCTCTGCGTGAGCTCGCCGCCCGCGCACTCACGCTCCCCGAGGCCGACCGCCGTCTGTATTACACGCAGGCGTGCACTTCGATCGACAGCTTCTGCGCGTGGCGCGAGGGTAAGCTCCCGCGCCTGACCGATCAGGTGAGCCTGTTTTTGCTTTCCGACGGCGCCCCGGCAAGCGAGAAGTACCTCGCCGGTCAGTGCAAGAAGCTCGACGCGTACTTCGATATGCTCGGATATAAGGGCACCCTGGCGGAGCGCACCGAGCGCTGGAAGGAGGAGAACCTCGTTCCGCGCGAGGACGTGCAGTCCGTCATGACCGATCTCATGAACGAGGCACGCGAGATCTGTGGCGAATTCCTGCCGCTCCCCGAGGAGCCGTACCACGTTGCGACCGTCGACGGTGGTCCGTTCTCCGCCCGTTCCGAGGTCTTGAAGCTGCGCGTTGTGGTGAACATCGCGCCCACGTACACGCGCCCCTCGTTGAAGCACCTCGTGTGCCACGAGATCTATCCCGGCCACTACATGCAGTTTACGCTGCGTCGCGAGCTGTGGAAGCAGGGCTATGCTGGCGCCGACGGCCTGCTTTCCGTGACGAACCACTCCTCTTCGAGTTGCTTCGAGGGTCTGGCCGACATGGGCGGCCGTTTCCTGGGTTGGATGGACGTGAACGACCGCATCCAGGAGATCTATTCCGATATCAAGAGCGCACTCGGAACGCTTTCGTCCTATCAGCTCGACGTGCTCGGCTGGCCTGAGGAACAGGTTGAGGAGTACATGCGCCAGTGGCCGCTTCTGGGTGGCGAGGCAGGCATCAAGAGCCGCATGGAGTTCATCAAAGACCCCACGCGCGCCGCGCTCATCTGGTCGTACTGGCGTGGCGACCAAGCGTTCCTGAACGTCATGGATCGCCTGTCCGACGAGGATATGCCGCGGTTCTACGACTACATCTACGGCCGCCTGCACACCCCGGCATCGCTCGCGATGTTCCAGTAGAAGTGAGAAGTTCTGTCCAGGACTCAGATGCTCACGCGCGTGAGGCTAGAGAGGTTTGAAGATGCTGTCTCTTGAAGATAAGTTCCGCATGCTGGGCGTCGACTCGGCACCCGGCCAGGAAGTGAACGCTCACGGCATTCCCGATGGCATCGTCGGTGAATGCTTGAAAGGCACGCGCGTGGACTTCTCCCACGGCGACGTTGACGCCTTCACGCCCATCCCCGGCTCGCTCGACCTGTTCGTGGCGGGCTTCGAGGAGGGCGCTCCGCAGGCATATACCGAGTACCGCGGCCGCATGAGCCTCCGTGAGTATCTCGCGGGCAAGCTCGCGGAGTTCTCGGGCGCTCCCGTCGCCGCGGGCACGGAGCTTATCGTGACGCCGGGCACCCAGGGGGCGCTCTTCCTCGCCATGGGTGCCGCCATCATGCCGGGCGACAAGGTCGTGGTGATCGAGCCCGACTACTTCGCGAATCGCAAGCTCGTGACGTTCTTCGGCGGCGAGCTCGTGCCGGTGGGGCTCGACTACTTCGGCTGCGAGGGCGAGCGTGCCGGTATCGACCTTGCCGGTCTTGAGCGGGCGTTTGCCGAAGGTGCGCGGCTGCTCATCTTCTCGAATCCCAACAACCCTACGGGCGCGGTCTACACGCGCGAGGAGCTCGTGAGCATCGCGGAACTTGCGCAGCGCTATGGCGTGCGCGTCATCTGCGACGAGTTGTACTCACGCCAGATCTTCGATGACCGCGAGTTCGTGCACCTGCGCTCCCTCGGCATCCTTGACCCCGAGCTGCTCGTGACGATCATCGGCCCTTCGAAGACCGAATCGATGAGCGGTTTCCGCCTGGGCGTGGCGTATGGATCGCCCTCGTGGATCCTGCGCATGGAGAAGCTCCAGGCGATTGTGTCGCTCCGCGCTGCCGGCTACTGCCAGGCGGTCATCCCTGCATGGTTCTCGGAGCCCGAAGGTTGGATGACGGAGCGCGTCGCGGCGCACCAGCGCATTCGCGACGACCTCGTGGCGCTGTTCCGCGCCATGCCCGGCGTGCGCGTGCGCGTCACGGAAGGCGGCAGCTACATTTTCCCGACGCTTCCCGAGCTCACGCTGCCGCTCAAAGACTTCGTCGCGGCGCTCCGCCTTCAGGCGAGCGTCGTGGTGACGCCAGGTACGGAGTTCGGCCCGCAGTTCACGAGCAGCGTGCGCCTCAACTTCTCGCAGGACTATGACGCCGCTGTGGATGCCGTGCGCCGCATGGGCGTGCTCATCGACCGCTATCGGGCGTGATGGGCATGGCGGGTTCTTCTGCAGAAGGGCGCGCACGGCGCGTCGCGCTCATCGGCTATGGCAAGATCGGCCGAACCGTTGCTCAGCATGTTCGCGAGCTTGGCTGCGAGGTGGCGTGGGCGCTCGATCCCGTCGCGGAGGCAGATGACGGCACCACGATCGTTCGCACGGGATCGCCCGAACTCTACGAGGGAATCGATCTCGTGGTGGAGTGCGCGACGGCGGCCGCCCTTGTGGCGCAGATCGACGACGTGCTCGAGCGCACGAACCTCATGCCGTTCTCGCTCACCGCGTTTTCCGACGACGACGTGCTCGAGCGCGCGAAACGGACGGCACAGGAGCACGGACATGACATTTACCTTCCGCACGGCGCCATCTTGGGGCTCGACGGTATCTGGGATGCGCGAAGCATCTTGACCGAGGTGTCGATCGTGACCACGAAGAGTCCGGCGAGCTTGGGGCTTGCCGCATGCTCAGAGCCCAAGACCGTGTTCGAAGGTTGTACGCGCGATGCCTGTGCGGCGTTCCCGCGGAACGTCAACGTGCATGCCGCGGTGGCACTGGCGGGCATCGGGTTTTCCCGTACACATTCCATGATCGTGGCCGATCCGAATGTGACCACGAATACGCATGTCATCTCGGTGAAGGGCGAGGGAATCGAATTTACCTTGAACATCTCCTCCTTCACCACGGGCGGCGTGACGGGTGTCTACACGCCGCTTTCTGCCTGCGGTTCGCTCGACCGCGTGCTCAAAGACGCCGGCGGCCTCTCGTTTGTGTAGGCAACGCCTGCCGCCTGGTACCGAAGTATCACCCGAAAAAGCCCGCTTCCTTGTTGGAGGCGGGCTTTCGCATGAGCAAGCTGATGTGATTGCAAAGAAGCGGTTGCGCTGACACCCGGTTCTTTCGCTTAGTAACCGCGCGCGCGGTCGACGACGTGCGTGAGCTCATCGCCGGCAAGGTAGCGCGTGAGGTTCTCACGGAAGATCTCGAACAGTGCGCGGACGTTGACGAGGTCGTCGTCCCAGCCAGCGACATGCGGTGTGACGATCACGTTCTCGAGCCCCCAGAGCGGACTTTCCTGCGGCAGCGGCTCCACCTCGAACACGTCGAGCACGGCACCGGCAATCTTGCCCTCTTGCAGCGCGGCGGTGAGCGCATCCTGGTCGACGGTCACGCCACGGCCGACGTTCGCGAAGACCGTGCCCTCGTTCATGCATTCGAAGAAGCGCGCCGAGACGAGCTTCTGGGTCTCGGGCGTGCTCGGCAGGCTCACGGCGACGATGTCCGCACCAGCGAGTGCAGCCTCGGGCTCGTCCATGAGATAGTGCTCGTCGAAGGCGGGCGAGGCGATGTCGCGCGTGCGATCCATGCCGCGAACACAGGCGGCTCCCAGCGCCTTCATACGCTCGGCGATGGTCGAGCCCACATTGCCGCAGCCGATGACGCACACGGTGCTATCGCAAATGGAGCGCCCGACGCCCTGGCGCCCCCAGGAGCGCTCGGCCTGAGCGGTGTGGTACGCAGGCAGGTGGCGGAAGAGCGAGAGCACGCCGCCCACGACGTACTCGGCGATATCGATGCCGAAGGCGCCGGAGCCGTTCGTGAGCACGACGTCCTTGCGGGCGTAGATGTCGCCGCAGAGGCGGTCGACGCCAGCCGCGGGCGTCTGCACCCAGCGCAGCTCGGGCAGGCTCTTGAAGGTTGCGGGCGGGAAGTATCCCATGAGCGCCTCGCAGGTAGCGAGCTCTTCAATCGAAGGGTCGCCCTCCGACGAGAACCAGATGGTGCCGCGCCCGGCATCATGGGCGATGGCATCGAGTGTTGCGCGCTGCTCGTCGTTGAAGGGCACGTGGCGGAATCCGATGTTCATCCTTAGTTCCTTTAGGGTTGATGACTGCATAACAAAGCGGGGTCGGACGGCTGCGCGTCCGACCCCGTAGGCATCGCGAACACGTTACAGGGGCAGGTGCACCCAGCGCTCCTCGCGGTGAGAGCGATCGGCTGCGTTGATGAGCTCCTGCACACGGGCGCTCTGCTCGAAGTTGCCCTCGTTCTTCTCGCCGCCAGAGACGATCTCTTCCAGGAAGTTCTGGATCAGGCAGCCGTAGAACGCGGTATCCCAGTCGTCATCGGGCTGATGGCCGGGGTTCCAGTACTTGTCGGGAATCTCGAGCTCGCGGTACTTCACGGCGTTGGCGTCCGCGTTGGGATCCGCCCAGCCGTCGGCATACTCGAGCTTCTGGATCGCATGGGTCTCGGGATCCTTGATGAGCGTCGCCTTGAGGGAGCCCTTGTCGCCGTAGATCCACGCCGTGATGCCGGGATAGTTGCCCACCGTCACGAAAGAGGTCTGCATGGAGAACAGGTAGCCCTTCTTGGTGGTGCCCATCCACATGTCGGCGTCGTCCCAGTTGATGCGCTCAAGATGGTCGTCGACATTGTAGCGGCGGCGTTCCTTCACGAGGTTGGCCATGGCGCAGACGACCTTCTCGATATCGTCGTTGATGAGCTCGAGGCCAATATCGATCGTAGGGGCGCCGTAGCCTTCGAGCGAGGACATCTCGATCTTCTTGGGGTCGGGGTCGGTGCCCACCTTCTCGAGCTCGGTGGGGTACTCCTTGAAGAGGCGCTTGTCCTGCGGATACCAGGGGTTCAGCCACTGGCTGTTCTGCTCGTAGCCGTTGAAGAGCCACGGCGTGCCGATCTTGCCCTCGCGGACGAGGTCGAACATGTACTGCACGGCGGGTGCGTAGCGGAACGTGAGGCCGACCTTCGTCTTCAAGCCCTTGGACTTCGCGAGGTCGGAGAGCTCGCGCACGCGATGGAAATCGCCGGCGACGGGCTTCTCCACGAGCACGTGCTTGCCGCACTCGATGGCGAGTGTTGTGAGCGGCTCATGGGACTCGCCGTGCTCGTCGCGGGTGCAGACGTCGATCACATCGAGATCGTCGCGGCGAATCATGGCTTCAGCATCGGTCATAACCTCGGGGACGCCGAACTTCTCGGCAGCCTCGCGCGCGAGCTCCTCATCGCGGTCGCAGATTACGACGAGGTCGCACAGATCGCTTCTCACCCAGCCGGGGATGTGGGCGCGCTTGGACCATCGGCCGGCGCCGATGATGCCGACGCGGAGTTTATCGGCCATAGCAGCTCCTCTCACCTGAAGGTACATACTAGTTTCGATTATAGGTTTGCGTATGAAGCGATATGGGATTCCCAGTCTTTTCCCACACCCACGTTTTCACATACGAAACAAACGGGCGTCGCTGAACGCTTCGGCTCCACACGCGGGGCGCGGCAAAGGGGACGGGCACCGTTGCCGCGGATACGCGCGGTCGCTACCGCTGAAGGGTCATGACGCTCGCGCGCTCGCGGATCTCGGGGTCGTAGTAGGTATGGGTGAAGGGGGCGTCGGGTTGTCGCCGCCGTTTGAAGAGGGTCTTGACCGCATCCGAGCACATCTGGGCGTCGTCGATGGACATGCTCGTGATGGGCACCTGGGCGTTTTGGGTGAGCGGTGTGTCCTCGCCCGAGATGACCGACATGTTCTGGGGAACGCGGATGCCCCGGCGCATGAGCTCGTGGACGATGCCGGCAGACGCGTCGTTTGAGGTGACGAGCGCGGTCGGACGAGGCTTGAGTTCGAGGATCCTGTCCACGATATCGACCCCGCTCATATAGTTGCTACGCTCGAGATGAAGCAGGTGGCTTTCGGGAACGTCGAGCCCGTGCGCGTGCATGCAGTCGGCGAAGCCCAGGCTCTTGTCTTGCGTGATGGTCGAGGTGCTGGACCCGCCCACGAACGCGATGCGCGTGTGGCCGTGCTCGATGAGGTACGTGGCACAGTCGAAGCCGATCTTGTAGTAGTCCGCATGCAGGCAGTCGATGCGCTTCATGGGGAGGTAGCGCTCGAGCATCACGAGCGGGCAGGGGTAATGACGCAAGAGGCGGGCCGTCTTGTCCGAGCTTCCGATGGTGAACGTGATGACGCCGAAGAAATGGCGCTCTGCAGCCATGTTGAGGTAGGCGTATTCACGCTCGGCCAAGAAGTGCGTGAGCCCCACGAGCGGCTGCTTCCGCCGCTGCACGAGCTTGTCGCAGAGCAGCTCGACGCGGCTCGACGAGACGGAGTTGCTCACCCCGCCGATGAGCACGAGCACCTGGTCGCTCGAATCGTCGGGGAAGCGGCGGTTGCGCTTATGGTGCTGGTAGCCGAGCTCCGCGATAGCCTGTTCCGTTTTCTGCCGCGCCTCTTCGGATACATAGCCCGTGCCGGAAACGACGCGCGAGACCGTCGAGATGGAAAGGCCGGTCGCCTGGGCGATATCTTTGAGAGTTGTCGCCATGGATCACGCCTCCTTTGCACGCGCGAGCTCCTGCTGCTCGAACCAGCGCATATGGTCTTCCAGGATATCGAGGGGTATCGCGCCGAATTTCAGCGCCGCCGCATGAAAGCGCTTGAGGTCGAACGCATCGCCTAGCTCGCGCTCCATGCGTTCGCGCAGGTCGCAGAACCACCGGCTGCCCCATTTGTATGCGAGCGCCTGCGCGGGCATGCTGCAGGTGTAGCGCACGAGCTCGGTGTGGATCTCGAGCTCGGTGAACATGGTGTGCTCGCGGAGCAGCTGCGCGGCCTCGTCGTAGGTCCAGCCGAGGGCGTTCAGCCCGGTGTCGACGATGAGCCGGCAGCAGAGAAACGCGTCCCAGGTGAGGCGGCCGAAGTACTCCATGGGTTCGTAGAGACCGAGCTCGTAGGCAAGATTCGAGGCGTATTCCGCCCAGCCGTCGGCGTAGGCGGTGTCGTAGTGGTGGTGGATGATATCGGGCAGGGTCTCATCCTCCTGCACGAGGTTCATCTGGTAGTGGTGTCCGGGCAGCAGCTCGTGGTACACCACCGCGCAGGTGCGGATCTGGCAGCGGCGGTCGAGCTCGGCGGCGCTGTAGTAGTAGATGCCCTTGTCGTCCTCACCGGGTACGGGAACATGGTAGTAACCCCAGCTCGAGGTTTGCTCGTCTGCCTCGCGCGTGCGCGCGACCGTGCAATCGGCTTTCGGCATGCGGTCGAAGTACTTCGGCATGAGCGGGCGGATCTTATCCAGGTAGCCTTCGAGGGCGTTTTGCATCTCCTCCGGTGTGTCGAAGCGATAACGTGAGTCTGCTTGGATTGTATCGAGCACCTCGCGCAGGGTTCCCGTGTAACCCATGGTGCGCGCGACGTCGAGCATGGCGCGTTCAGTGCGCTCGAGTTCTTGCCAGCCGCGTGCCATGATGGCGGCGGGATCTTCGCGGCATGAGATATAGGTCTCGACCTCGCGCGCGTAGAGCTCGACCCCACCGGGGTACTGTCCCATGCCCAGCGCGGTGGGCGCGAGCTCGTAGTAGTCGCCGGAGATGGTCGCAACGAGGTCGCGCAGTTCCGTGGCGAGCGCGCACGCTGGTTCCTCACAGCCTTCGAAGCGCACCGCTCGTTGGTCGATTTCATCTTGTGCCGCGGTGAGTGTTTGCAGCACGAGGTCGCAGCACATCTTCGGCATACGGATATAGCGGCGCGCCTGCTCGAGAAGTTTTTCGTGCATGCTGTGCACAAAGGGGGCGAAGCCCTTCAAGATGCGCAGATAGAAGGCGCGTTCCTCTGGTGTGGCGGTGGGCAGGGCGAGCATCTTCTCCACGAGCGTGGGAATGGTGCGATAGCTGCTGTTCAAATCGAAGCGCTGCCAATAGTTGTCTCGGTTGTTGCGGATGTAGGCGCAATACCGTATGAGAATCTTGAGCACCATCTCATCGTTGTGGGCTACCGCGTTGTTGAGCATGGTGCGGGCGCGAGCTTCCGTTTCGTCTGCGAGCCGGGCGTCTGCCTCGGCGCGCTCGAGTGAGAGGTCGGGGAACTGGGCGTCCGGAAACGTCCATTTCACGATCATGACCTCGTTGTTCTCGACGGTGCTCGCAAAGAACTCGTTTGCGAGCTGCAGGACTTCGGACGAGATAACCATGATGCCTCCATGCGCAGGCTGGATGGGGGATGCGGTCGCTGTTTTCAGCATATATCACATCGCGCATATGAAATCTCACATGTTCGTCCGTATCATACCAGCAAACGCTTTTTTGTGCTAAAGCGCAGGGCTGCATCATGGCTCGGCAAACCAGCCATTGGGGACGGGGGTTATTGGCTGGTTGATGGACGAACCAG
>CAJLVH010000063.1 GCA_905210055.1 uncultured Enorma sp.
ATCAAGCTCTGCCTGTTCTTCGGCTGAGATGCTCGGCTGGGCTCCGTCGGCAAATGTGCGGCTGAGGTAGGCGATGATGTCGTCCGATTCATACAGAGGCGCACCGTCGATGAACAGGCACGGTACCTGCACCTTGCCGCCTATGCGTTTAAGGGTGTCGCGCGCCTCGGGCTCCGCCGTGATGTCACGAAGCGGCAGCTCGATGTCGTGCTGTTTCATATAGAGCAGCACCTTGCGGCAGTAGGGGCAGGTGGACATGATGTAGAGCTCGTAGGTGGTTGCCATGATGGTTCCTTTCAGAATGCGGGGCTGGCTGGTGCCTCGCGATGGAAACTGCTACTCACCTTGTCCCCATTTCTTACGTCTGTAAGCATGGGACGCGTAGGAGGTTCAGCGGTGCTTGTGGCGTGTCGGGCGGGGCTAAGGCGCGCTGATCACGCGAGCAGCCCTGATGTCGTGAGGCGTCGTGTTGAAATAAAAAAACGAAAATAAATAAAATAACGAAAACTGGATAATTCGACGAAAGGATCGGCATGCGAGTGCGGAGGCGCACTCGGGGGGCGCGGGCGGGAGCGCCCGCTGGCGAGAGGAGCGCCTCGAGAATCATCCCACCTCGCACCTGTAATGCGGAGACTTTGTGGAACCCTATGGATACGCCCGCCCCCGTGTATACTACTGAAGCTGTGCCTTTATGGGGAGGATTCTGTCTCGAGGTTGCGCCAATGGGTTGCACGGCGAGGCTAACGGACGGAATGCAAACCGGCGGCACGCACGTCAGTAGTGGTCCGCTGGGGGCGAGCGCAAGGGGTGCTCGCAGAGTCCCATGACCACCGAGGGTTAGGATCATTGAATGATCAACATGATTCTCGGCCGCAAGATCGGCATGACCCAGGTGTGGGACGACGAGGATAACGTCGTTCCCGTCACGGTCATCCAGGCTGGCCCCTGCGCCGTCTCGCAGGTTAAAACCAAGACGACCGATGGCTACGACGCCGTGCAGATCGGCTTCGGAGACATCAAGGCTAAGAACGTCAACAAGCCTATGGCTGGTCACTTCGCCAAGGCCGGCGTCGAGCCCGTGCGCTACCTGCGCGAGGTTCGCGTCGAGAACGGCGAGGACCACAAGGTCGGCGAGACCGTCACGGTCGCCGACTTCGAGGGCGTCGCGAAGGTCGACGTCATCGGCACCTCCAAGGGTAAGGGCTTCCAGGGTCGCATCAAGCGCTGGGGTCAGCGCCGCGGTCCTATGACCCACGGTTCCCACTTCAAGCGTCACCCGGGCTCCATCGGCCAGTGCGCCTACCCCGCGCGCGTTCTCAAGGGCGTCAAGATGGCGGGCCACATGGGCAATGAGCGCGTGACCGTGAAGAACCTCACCGTTGTCCGCATCGATGCCGATCAGAACCTCATGCTCGTGAAGGGTGCCGTCCCCGGTGCCAAAAACGGCCTGGTCGCCATCCGTATGGCGTAATGCTCGTACGCTCAGATCACGTCATACCAAGGAGAACACCACATGTCGAATTTTGAAGTCAAGAACAGCGAGGGCAAGAAGGTCGCCGAGGCCGAGCTCGCTGCTGAGGTGTACGGCATCGAGCCGAACATCCACGTCATGCATCACATCGTGAAGTGCCAGCAGGCGTGCTGGCGCAGCGGCACCCAGTCCACCAAGGGCCGCAGCGACGTTTCCGGCGGCGGCGCCAAGCCGTGGCGTCAGAAGGGCACCGGTCGTGCCCGCCAGGGCTCCATTCGCGCCGGCCAGTGGCGTCATGGTGGCGTCATCCACGGCCCCAAGCCGCGTCTGTACACCAAGCGCATGAACAACAAAGAGGTCAAGCTCGCGATGCGCTCTGCGCTTTCCGCGAAGCTTCGCGACGGCGAGCTTGTGCTCGTGGACGACTACGGTTTCGAGAAGCCGTCCACCAAGGCCGCCGTTGCCATGCTCAAGGCGCTCGGTATCTACGGCAAGCGTCTCACCATCATCGTTCGCGAGGACGACATCAACGCCTTCCTCTCGTTCCGCAACATCCCCAAGACGTTCATCATCACGCCCGATGAGGCCAACACCTACGACCTCATCAACAACGGCGCCCTTCTGATGCCCGCCGATGTTGCCGTTCACTTCGGGGAGGTGCTTGCATAAATGACCGCCCACGAGATCATCATTCGCCCGATCGTGTCCGAGCGTTCCTTCGACATGATGTCGGAGAACAAGTACACGTTCGAGGTTGCTCGCGACGCGAACAAGTACCAGATCAAGGATGCCATCGAGGAGCTCTTCAACGTGAAGGTCACTTCGGTGAACACCATCAACGTGAAGCCCAAGACGAAGCGCGTGCGCTACGTGGCTGGCAAGACCCGTCAGTGGAAGAAGGCCATCGTCACGCTCGCCGACGGCGACTCGATCGAGATTTACGGCAACCAGGCCTAAGGCTTGGCTCCGTACGCCCGCTACGGCGGGCATCGTATCGGGGACTCGAAGATGGAGCCGCCCGGTACCGTGGTAATCCGGTGTCAACGCACCCTGGGGCCCAGCGCCCCACATCCCTGATGCGTTGGCCAACGGAAAGAGACGAAAGGGATTTGTAATGGCTGTGAAACATCTCAAGCCGACCAGCCCGGGTCGCCGTTGGCAGACGGTCTCGGACTTTGCCGAGATCACCTGCACGAAGCCCGAGAAGTCGCTTCTCGAGCCGCTGCCCAAGAAGGCCGGTCGCAACAACCAGGGTCGCATCACGACCCGTCACCAGGGTGGCGGCGTGAAGCGTCGTTACCGTCGCATCGACTTCAAGCGCAACAAGGACGGCGTGCCGGCGAAGGTCGCCACGATCGAGTACGACCCCAACCGCTCCGCCCGCATCGCGCTTCTGCACTATGCAGACGGCGAGAAGCGCTACATCCTCTGCCCGAAGGGCCTCAAGGTCGGTGACACCGTGCTTTCCGGCGCCGGCGCCGATATCAAGCCCGGCAACGCGCTTCCGCTCTCCGACATCCCGGTGGGTACGCTCATCCACGCGATTGAGTTCCAGCCCGGCAAGGGCGCCGCGATCGCCCGTTCCGCCGGCTGCGCCTGCCAGCTCATGGGCAAGGAGGGCAAGTATGCCATCCTGCGCATGCCCAGCTCCGAGATGCGCCGCGTGCTCATCACCTGCCGCGCCACGGTGGGCGAGGTCGGTAACGCCGAGCACTCCAACATCGTGATCGGCAAGGCCGGCCGCAAGCGTTACATGAACGTGCGCCCGACGGTCCGCGGTACCGTCATGAACCCGGTCGACCACCCGCACGGCGGTGGCGAGGGCAAGAACCACACCTCTGGTCGCCCGTCCATGACGCCGTGGGGCAAGCCCACCAAGGGTTATCGCACGCGCAAGAAGAAGAAGGCTTCGAACAGCCTCATCATCCGTCGCCGTCGCAAGTAGTCCGAGATACCGAGAAGGAGTAAGAACCAATGAGCAGAAGTCTCAAAAAGGGGCCGTTCGTGGAAGCTCGCCTGCTCTCGCGTATCGTCGCGATGAACGAGGCTGGCACGAAGGACGTCGTGAAGACCTGGTCGCGCGCGTCCACGATCTTCCCCGAGATGGTGGGTCACACCATCGCCGTGCACGATGGACGCAAGCACGTCCCCGTGTACATCACCGAGTCCATGGTTGGTCACAAGCTCGGCGAGTTCGCGCCCACCCGTACGTTCCGCGGTCATAAGGCCAAGTAGGGGGTTTCACGTAAATGGCAACTAAAGCTACCGATACCGAGACCCGCGAGGTCCGCGCCGTCGCTAAGTACGTGCGCGTCTCGCCTTCCAAGGCTCGCCTCGTGGTCGATCTCATCCGTCGCAAGTCTGTGGAGCAGGCTTTCGACATCCTGCATTTCTGCGAGCGCGCCGTCGCGGTCGACGTGGAGAAGTGCCTCCGCTCTGCCGTGGCCAACGCCGTGAACAACAACGGTATGCGCGCCGATGACCTCGTGGTCGCCGCCGCCTATGTGGACGAAGGCCCCACGCTGAAGCGCATCCGTCCGCGCGCCAAGGGCTCTGCTTCCCGCATCCTCAAGCGCACGAGCCACATCACCATCGTCGTCGCTCCGCGAAAGGAGGCTTAAAGCACTATGGGTCAGAAAGTCTACCCCACCGGTTTTCGTCTTGGCATCACCGAGAACTGGCGCTCCCGTTGGTTCGCCGACAAGAACTACGCCACGACCCTCGGTAATGACCTTGAGCTCCGCAAGTATCTGGCCAAGCGCCTCCGTCGTGCCGCCGTCTCCCGCGTGGAGATCGAGCGCGCTGGCGACAAGGTGAAGGTCATCATCTACACCGCCCGTCCTGGCATCGTGATTGGCAAGAAGGGTGCCGAGATCGACCAGATCCGCACTGAGCTCGAGAAGGTCGCCGGTGTCTCCAAGGGCGAGCTCTCCGTCGACGTCATCGAGATCAAGCGTCCCGAGCTCGATGCCGTGCTCGTGGCCCAGTCCATTGCCGAGCAGCTCGAGGGTCGCGTGGCCTTCCGTCGTGCCATGCGCAAGGCCGTCCAGTCCGCCCGCAAGGCTGGTGCCAAGGGCATCCGTATCCAGTGCTCCGGCCGTCTCGGCGGCGCCGAGATGGGTCGTCGCGAGTGGTACCGCGAGGGTCGCGTGCCGCTGCACACCCTGCGCGCCAAGATCGATTACGGTCAGGCCACCGCGCGCACCACGATGGGTTCCTGCGGCGTCAAGGTTTGGATCTACCTGGGCGAGAAGCTTCCCGGCCAGCCCGTTCCGAACCCGGCGCTCGAGGGCTCCTCGCGTCCGCGTCGTCGTAACTCCGAGAGGAGGGGTCAGTAGTGCTTGCCCCTAAGCGTGTTCTTCACCGCAAGGTGCAGCGTGGCTCCATGAAGGGCCAGGCCAAGGGTAATACCGAGCTGCATTTCGGTGATTATGGCATCAAGGCCCTCGAGGCCCATTGGATCACCAACCGTCAGATCGAGGCTGCGCGTGTTGCCATGACCCGCTACATGCGTCGTGGCGGCCGCGTGTTCATCACGATCTTCCCCGACAAGCCCATCACCAAGAAGCCGGCCGAGACCCGCATGGGTTCCGGTAAGGGCAACCCCGAGGAGTGGGTGGCCGTCGTGAAGCCTGGTCGTATCATGTTCGAGATTTCGGGCGTGTCCGAGGAGATCGCGCGTGAGGCTCTTCGCCTGGCGCAGCACAAGCTCCCCATCAAGACCAAGATCGTGGCCCGCGCTGACCAGCAGAACGGGGAGGATAAGTAAATGAAGCCCGCAGAGATTCGTGCGCTTTCCGACGAGCAGCTCGCCGAAAAGCTGAAGGAATGCCGAGCTGAGCTCTTCAACCTTCGTTTCCAGATGGCTACGAGCCAGCTCGACAACACCGCTCGCGTCAAGACCGTGAAGAAGGACATCGCGCGCGTCCTCACCGAGCAGCGCGCCCGCGAGATCGCGGCCGAGAAGTCCGCTGCGGCAGAGTAGAGCTTGAGGAGTAAACATGAGCGATACTACGCGTAACACGCGCAAGGTCCGTACCGGCACGGTCGTCTCCATCTCGGGCAACAAGACCATCGTTGTCCAGACCATGGAGCGCAAGCGTCACCCCAAGTACGGCAAGATGATGACCACCACCAAGAAGCTTCATGCGCATGATGAGGAGTGCACTGCCGGCGTGGGCGATACGGTTCGCGTCATGGAGACTCGTCCTCTGTCCAAGATGAAGCGCTGGCGCCTCGTCGAGATTATCGAGCGCGCCAAGTAGGCTGCTTTGATTGTTCACGCCAGCGACGTGCGCGGCGTGCCAGGGATCAATTCCTGGGGAATCGCCGCGCACCTCTCCTGGTCTTGAGTTCGGAGGAACGACCATGATTCAAATGCAAACCATGCTCAACGTCGCCGATAACTCCGGTGCGCGCAAGGTTCGCTGCATCAAGGTGCTCGGTGGCTCCAAGCGCCGTTATGCAGGAATCGGTGACGTTATCGTGGCCGCCGTTCAGGAGGCTACGCCCGGCGCCAACGTCAAGAAGAAGGACGTTGTGAAGTGCGTCGTCGTCCGCACGGTGAAGGAGGTCCGCCGCAAGGACGGTTCCTACATCCGCTTCGACGACAACGCCTGCGTCGTCATCAACAACGACGGTTCGCCCGTGGGCACCCGTATCTTCGGGCCCGTGGCGCGCGAGCTGCGTGACAAGAAGTACATGAAGATCGTCTCGCTTGCTCCCGAGACCCTGTAAAGAAAGGAGAGCGTCATGGGTATGTCCATCAAGACGGGCGACACCGTCAAGATTCTCTCCGGCAAGGATCGCGGCAAGCAGGGCACCGTGCTGCGCGCGTACCCCGCCGAGGGCAAGATCAAGGTTGAAGGCGTGGCCATCGTGAAGAAGGCCGTGAAGCCCAACCAGCAGAACCAGCAGGGCGGCATCGTCCCGCAGGAGGCAAAGATCGACGCATCCAACGCGATGCTCGTGTGCCCCAAGTGCGGCAAGGCCACCCGCGTCGGTCACAAGCAGGGCGAGCTCGACGGTCACAAGACCGCCATCCGCATCTGCAAGAAGTGCGGTGCCGAGTTCTAAGCCCGTTGCTGCTCTGATTCAGCGACTCGCATGCGGTGCTTGACGCTTTGTGTCTTGCGCGTCGTGTTGACGCGCTCGCCGCATGCTTATGCCCGGAAGCTCCTCGTTTGAGCTTCCGGGCTTTTTTCTTATCTGTTGTCGATATCGTTGTTGAGCGTTACAGCATTCGCATCTTCAAACTAGAGAATTTCCGACATAATAAGCTTGCTTCGGTGCATAATATGTCGGAATTTCTCTACTTTGAGGGCGATGAATCGTAAGTAGCACAGAATAGAGAAATACCGACAAAATGATGACCAATTGGGGTGTTATCTGTCGGAATTTCTCTACTTTGTAGGCTTTCATGGTCGATATCGACATGACGTCGATGCGACTCCATAGATGGCCGTGGGGTACAAGAAGCTCAATCTAGGCTACAGAGGAGGATGCATGGGCACGGCGCTCGACGAACAGCTCTCGATGCGATTCGCGTCGGCTGAGGCTGCAGGATCCTGTCTCGTGCCGCTTGATGAGACGGAACGTCGGGCGGTCTTCGCGTTTTGCGCTTCACGCCTGAGCAGGTGAGACGACGCGAGGAGTTTGTTCGTCTGCTTGAGGCGTTTGAGATACCGCGCGTGAGAAAACCGATTGCGTGGAGATAGCGGGCTGTTTGCTTGCGATTCTCGCTCTGATAGAGTCATATGTTGAGTGAAGATTGCGCGCGCAACGTGGTGGAGGCACCGAAGTGCGTAGCTCTAGGGCGTGCAGCAAGAGTGAAAGGGGAGGCCATGGGTAAAGAGGCGATCGTTTCCGCGAAGGCTCCGGCGGCGTTGGGGCCGTATTCGTCGGCGGTGAAGGCAGACGATACGCTTTACCTTTCGGGGCAGCTGGGTATCGACCCTGCAACGGGCGAGCTTGCTGAAGGTGTCGAGGCGCAGGCGCGCCAGGCGATGCGCAATATCGCGGGCGTGCTCGAGGATGCTGGCGCGAGCTTCGACAACGTAGTGAAGATGACGGTGCTGCTTGCGGACATCAACGATTTCACTGTGGTGAACGAGGTGTACGGCAGCTTCCTCTCGGAGCCGTATCCTGCGCGCAGCGCCTTCCAGGTGGCAGCGATTCCCAAGGGTGCGCTGGTAGAAATCGAAGCAATCGCCGTGCTCTAACGGCAAGGAGTGTGGTCTGACCCAATTGGGGACAGGTGCGTTTTGGGACATCCAGCGCCCTCGCCGGCTGTTTCCGCGGCACGTAAAATAACCCCAGGGGTTTTCGACATTCCAGTATGCATGCTGGTGTTCATATGGTTTCTTTGAATGTCGAAAAACCCCTGGGGTTATTTTACGTGCCGCGGAAACAGCTTACACATGCGGTCGGGCGCGGGGGAGACGATGCGCAGCGGCTTGCCGGTGACGGGGTCGGTGAACGCGAGCTCGTGCGCATGCAGCATGAGGCCGCGCGGGTCGGGCTTGCCATAGAGCGCGTCGCCGAGCAGGGGTAGTCCCTCGTGGGCAAGGTGCACGCGAATCTGGTGCTTGCGGCCGGTTTCGAGCGAGACGTCAAGCAATGTTAGCCACTCACCGTCTACGTGCCGCGTGTCAAGTACGCGGACGTGCGTGCGCGCGGGCTTGCCGGTGCGGCTCACGCGCATGCGCCGCGCATCGTGTCGATCACGGCCGATGGGGGCGTCGAGCGCCTGCTCCGTCCAGCGTGCGCGGCCGCGAGCGATGGCGAGATACCGTTTCTCAAAGCCATGCTCAGCGATAAGGCGGTCGTAGAGCGGCTGCGTGCTCTTGCAGCGCGAGAAGAGCACGATGCCCGTAGTATCGCGGTCGAGGCGTTGCAGCGCCTGAAGTTCGTCGGGGTTTGTCTCGTCGCAACGACCAACCTTTCCCGCCAAGATCGCTTCCCTCAGCATGTCCGTGAGCGTGAGCGCGCCCGTGCCATCGCCGTGGACGATTATCCCGGCAGGCTTGTCGACAGCGACGAGCGTATCGTTCACGAAAAGGATGTCGGGCGATGTGTTCGGCATGGAGGCCATTTCGATAGCACGCATCCTACTCAACTTCGGCGAAAAGACAACCTGAGCTCGTGCCCTTCTGGCGCGGCGAGGGTCGCTTGCCTGCGAGCGCGGCATCGAGGGCGCGCCGTGCCCGCGCAACCTGAGCGGCGAGCTCCTCGGGTTCGAGCAGGGTGCCGTCGACCATGAAGCGCGTGATACCGGCGGCGAGCAGCTGCGGGAGCTGCGGCGTGTAGTCGAGTGCGTAGGCATCGTAGAGATGCGAGCGGCCATGAAGATCTGTGCGCACGGGTAGGAGTTTGTCATCGATATTGTGCAGCACGAGCTTGCGACGGCGCAGCGAGCAGCGTTCGCAATCGTGAATGCAGGCATCGGCCACCTGCAGGATGCAGTGCTCGCTCGTCATGACGCGCGGTTTGCCGAACACCGTGATGCCGAGTGTGATGGGCGACTGCGGGGCAAGCCGCTCGATTTCGGTAAAGGAGAGCTCGGGGGAGAGCCAAGCGGCGTGCGCGCCTGCGTTCGTGAGGAAGGCGAGGCAGGCGGCGTTGTGTGTGGGGATGCACGAGCGCAGTTCCGCCGCGGCGCCGCGCTCTGCAGCAAGTGCGAGCTCGGAGATGGTGCCAACGGCCACAGGGGCGTTTGCGATGATCCAAGGATCGAGGCGCGCGTGGTCGCGCTCGCGGCTTACCTCGTCGAGGATGGGGATGATGCCTTCCTGCTGCACGCTTTCTGGCGACATGTTTTCGGCGGCGAGGTCGTCGACCGCCATGTAGATACGTGCAGCCCCTGCCTCACGTGCGGCGCGTGCGGCGTCAAGCGAGGTCGCGATAGCGCAAATCTCGGAGATAGCCGCACGGCGCGCTGCGGGCGCGGCAGGGGAGAGCGGCGCAAGGCGCACCTCGGCGAGGGTCTGTGCTTGCTCCTCGTACGGCGCCAAAATCGCAGCTTCAAGCGAGGCACATGCCTCGGCCCGTACAGCGTGGACGGCGGAAAACCCCATGCCGCAGCCTTCATCGAGCTCAACTTCGCATGAGTGCATCTCGAACGGCGTCGAACCCATGCGGCCAACGTGCTCGATGAGGTCGTCCCGGCTCACGGCGCGGGTGCGGGCGGCTTCCACGGTGAAGCCCTCGGCGCGGCCGCGAAGGGCCGGATCGTCGCAGCAGGAAACCTCGACGCAGAACGGCTCCCCCC
>CAJLVH010000064.1 GCA_905210055.1 uncultured Enorma sp.
CCCGCCGTGTCGGCAGGCAGATTCGCCACCTCTTCGATAATGCCGCAGAGCTGTTCGTATGCTTCGTATGCCGGGTCTTCCGCCGAAGGCGCGCCCCCTGGGAAGAGCTCGGTGAGCTTGTCTTCGAGCACCGACGTCACGAACGCAGGTTTCAGGAAGGCCTCGGGGATTCCACTCACGAGCTCCTCTGCATCAGCGAGCTCCGACAGCGCACCAGCGATCGTCTCGATGCCCGCCTCGATCTTAGGACGGAGCGCGACGCCCTCCTCATAGGCAGCTTCTCGGGCGGCGTACTCCTCCTGTGCAGCGGCAAGCTGCGCCTGCCCGTCTGCGATCTGCTGCTGCGCCGCAGCGAGCTCCGTCGCCTTCTCGTCATACGCCTCTTGAGCCGCCTCGAGCTGCTCCCTCCCCGCGGCGATCTGCGCCGCGCCATCGGCGAGCTCGGACGCGGCCTCCGTCGTCTCACCCTCGAGCTGCTGCTCGTTTGCAGCGATCTGTGCGGCGCCGTCGTCGAGCTGCGACCGCGCGTCGCTAAGCTCGGCTTCGGCATCCGCAAGCTCTGCATACCCCGCATCGACCTCCGCCTGGCCGTCGTCGATGGTCGCCTGGTTTTCGGCGCGAAGAGCAGCAAGTCTCACACCTGGCTGACCTGCCAGCAAATCCTCAAGATCGTCGCGGTGCGCATGAACAAGATCTGCGTACTCATCCGCATAAGGATCGACCCCACGCGTGTCTTCAAACGTCAAGCGCGCTGTCATGTAAACTTTGGAATCGAACGTTTCGGGAATCACGACGGCGTAGCCCGAAAGCTCGCCCGAACCCGCTGTCGAAGCGCCCATGTTCACGCCGCTGATGATCTCGGACGAGGAGACAAAGCCCACCACTGTGAACGTGTCGCGCGTAAGCACCGTATCGCCCTGGGCGTCGGGCTTCTCGTCGAAGGTCACCGTGTCGCCGATGGCATACTCGCCCTGCGAAAACGAATCGAGAGCAATCTCGTCCGGCGCTTGGGGAAGCCGCCCCTCCACGACCTCGTAGCGCGAAACGCGCTCCGGGAGGGATTGGATGCGATAGCTCTCGGTTGTGCCGTCGACCACGGCATCTTTGAGATACCCGTATTCAACCTCATCGATGCCGTTCGCCTGCTCGATGAGCGCACAGTCCTCGTCGTTCAGGCCGAAATCTCCAATGACGAGGATGTCCGCCGCGTCAAGCGCGTCGAAGTACGCGCGCCCCGTCGCCCGCATGTCTGGCCCCGTAACGAAGAGGCCTACGAGCGCGAACGAACCGAGCGCCATAAGCCCTACGATAGAAAGAAAGCGACCCATCGAGTGGCGTATCGAGCGACGGATGTCGAGCCAAAGAGCATGTCTGCGCTGTGCCATCGCTCCTCCTACCACTCAACCGTCTCGATATCTGCCGGATGCTCATGCATCTCGATGGATTCGACGCGTGCGTCGCGCATGCGAATCACGCGGTCTGCAATCGCGGCGATAGCGGCGTTATGCGTCACGATGATGGTGGTCGCCCCGTGCTTGCGGCACATGTCCTGCAAGATCTTGAGCACCTGCTTGCCCGTGCGGTAATCGAGCGCGCCAGTCGGTTCGTCGCACAGCAAGATCTTGGGATTCTTTGCCACGGCGCGTGCGATGGCCACGCGCTGTTGCTCGCCGCCCGAAAGCTGCGCGGGGAAGTTGTCCATGCGATCTTGAAGCCCCACCATACGCAAGACTTCTGCCGGGTCGAGCGCGCCGGGCACGATCTCCGCCGCGAGCTCGACGTTCTCCTTTGCGGTGAGGTTCGTAACGAGGTTATAGAACTGGAACACGAAGCCCACGTCAGTGCGGCGGTACGCCGTGAGCTCGCGCCTCGTGCACTGCGCGATGTCGCGTCCGTCAATCACCACGCGCCCCTCGCTTGCGGTATCCATGCCACCGAGGATGTTCAGCAGCGTCGACTTGCCGGCGCCCGAGGCGCCGAGGATGACGGTGAGCTCACCCTGTTCGATCGTAAAGCTCACGTCGTTATTCGCCACGACCTCCGCGGCGCCCGTCTGGTAACGCTTGTACTCATGTTCAACTTCGATATATGACATGCAGCCTCCCGTGCGAAGCGTCTTCATGCAGCCCGTATGCGGCGCGATGCAGCCGCGCCGACCGCTTATGGTCTTCCCCGTCCACAAGAAAATAGACAACGTGTTGATTATTTTTGAGCCATGCCGTAGCATGCCCAGAAGAACGCCATAATGAACAGCTTCGGCTCAAGTGTTCAGACAGCCTGCTTGAGCTAGGCATTTCGCGAGACATGGGAGCGATCATGGCAGATAAGCGCATCGACGCCACGCGCGCGAAGATCAAGCGAGCCTTCACCGAACTCGTAGCCGAGCGCGGGCTCGACCGGCTCTCCATGAGTGACATTGCCCGACGGGCAGACCTCAACCGTGGTACGTTGTACCTGCATTTCACCGATAAATTCGACATGCTCGCGCAGTTCGAGAACGAGGCGCTCGAGAGCATCTTCCACATCCTCTTTGACAACCCCGAACGCGAACCTGCCGGGGCAACGTTCGATCCCGCGCAGTTCATCCCGAGTGAGCGCCTGCTCGCCGCGCTCCGTTTCGTGCAGCACGACGCGGCGTTCTTCACCGCGCTCACCGGCCAAGGCGGCGACCCGCTCTTCGCCGAGCGGCTCAAGGAGGCACTGGGAGATCACCTCATTGAAGAGGCGGAGCGCGTCTCGGGAGGAATCGCGAACATCGAGGGGGTCTCCACCGCCTATGCGCGCGAGATCGCACTGGGAAGCATCAACGCCATCGTCATGCTCTGGCTGAAAAACGGCGCACAAGAGCCGGCGGAACACATCGCCCGCATCATCGATATCGCGAAGCGCACCGCTCCGCTCGATTTGCTCGACATGCCGCGGCAAGCCGCTTCATAGGCGCCCGCGCGACAGCCTCCTCTCCTTATTGCGTATAAAGCATAGAAAGTCTCAATAAGAGCCGCTTGAGACGCCCTTATTGAGACTTTCTACGCTTTCTGTGCAGTAAGGGGCGCGCCTCTTTGGAAACGGACGCCACGTCACATGGTTGCATGGCGTCATCCCGCATGGTGCCAAGCTTCCGCATCCAGGCGCTGGCAATGCTCGATACGGTGCTCGCCCAGCAACGACACGTCTCGCTCGGCGCTGAACTGATGCACGAACCCGAGCTTTTCCTGGACGCGGCGTGAGCGCTCGTTGCCATCGTAGTAACCCGCCCAAACCGCGTGTATCCCCTCGTCCTCGAACGCATAGCGGAGGACTTCCGCAGCAGCCTCCGTGGCATAGCCGCGCCCTTGGAACGGGACACCGATCCAATAGCCGAGCTCTGCCTCGTCGCTTCCCCCCACCAAATACGAGTCGTCTTCATGCTTTAAGGCAACCGCGCCGACAAGTGCGCCCGTTGCCCGCTCCACGATAGCGAAGCTGTCGGGCACGGCAAGTACCTGCTGAATCACCGCACGGCTCTCCTCAACGCTCGCATGAGGCGGCCAGCCCGCCCGAGGCCCAACGCGAGGGTCACGCGCGAGCTCGAACAACGCCGACGCGTCATCGAGGCACCACGGCCGCAGCTCAAGCCGGTCGGTTGTAAGCCGCTCTTGCTTCAATTGCATCATCTCCTACTCCCGCAACACTTTTGACCCCGTCCCCAAAGTGTTGCATCCACCATGCCGTGCAGGCCGAATTCCGCAAGCGTCGAGGCCGTGCGGGCAAGCTCGTCGGGCGTGCGGCCACAGCCCTCGAGCATCCAGCAACGCAGGAGCGCGAACAGGCCGCCCAACACATAGGCAAGGCACGCCTCCTGCTCGCAGGCGGGGATGATGCCGTCGAGCAGTCCGCGCTCCGCGATCTGCCGGCTGAACGCATGGCTCAGGTGCCGGTACAGTACATCGACGGGCACGCGTTCCACATAGCGCCGGTCGCGCTCCATGCCCTCCGAGATCGTCTGCACGAGCACCGCGAAGAACGCGGCGAGCGCCCGCTCTCGCTCGCCAGGCTCCACGCTGTTTGGCACCGCCCGTTCCACTTCGTCGAGCACACGCGCGGCAAGTCCGTCCGTTATCGCAGCAAGCAGTCCGTCGATGCTTCCGAAATGCTGATAGAACGTCTTCCGGTCGACATCCGCCTCCTGCGCGATGGCGCTCACCGTGATGCGCTCGAACGGTCGCGTGACGAGCAGCCGCTCGAATGCGGAAACGATGAGGCGTCGGCTCCGCACCGCACGCCTGTCCATGCCGTTCGCCATCACATACCCCCGATCTGTGGAATAACCCTCGGAACGCCCCTCTTCGTTGCTTACCCACATATCTTATTCCACATATGAGGATTATTCCATAACTGGGTACTATGAGCGCACGACGACTGCGCAGGGCGTGGCGCGGGCGCCGTGTACGTCTCGCAACGCGCCGCACGCCTCCCCGCCAGTCGCAAACCCTCATTACCCAAGGACCGCCCATGCGCACCGCACTCAGCATCTTCCGCCGCGACATCCGCCGCATCATGCGCAGCCCCGTCGCCGTCATCGTCACCGTAGGCGTCTGCATCATTCCGTCGCTCTATGCCTGGATTAACATCCTCGCCAACTGGGATCCCTACACCAACACCTCGACCATGCCTGTCGCCGTGGTCATAGAGGACGAAGGCGCACAGATACCCGGCATGGGGAACATCAACGCAGGCTCCATGGTGCGCGACCGCCTTGCCGAAAACGACCAGCTCGCTTGGACGTTCGTGCATGAAGAGCAGGCCGCGCTCGACGGCGTACGCGCGGGCACATACTATGCTGCATTCGTGATACCGAGCGACTTCACGGCATCGCTCGCCCGCGTGCTCGACGGAGACGCCGATCCCGCACATATCTCGTATTACGTGAACGAGAAGGCGAACGCGATCGCCCCGAAAGTGACCGATACCGGCGCCACCGAACTCGAAACGCAAATCGCGAACGAATTCACACGCGTGGCGAGCGAAGCGGTTTCAGAGCGGCTCGGAGCGGCCGCGCGCTCCTTCACGACAGAGACGCAGACGGCGCACGAAGCCCTGGGCAACTCGATTGAAGACGCCAGTACGCTGTTGAACGACCTCGCCGATACCCTCGACGACGCGGGTATCGCGATCGCGTCCTCGCGCGAAGCGGTGGCCGAAGCGAGTGCCACCCTCGATGACCTCGGCTCGGCGTCGCAGCGCCTCTCCAACAACCTCGACCGCGCGCTGGAAGACCTCGGCACGACGCGCGAGCACGCCCAGACCTCGCTGACATCACTTTCCCAGGCCTTGAACGAGGGCGCGAGCTCCATCGCTGGCATCGCAGCGAGCGGCTCATACGATATCGGAGCCATCGCCGGAGATATCGGCTGGGCACAGGGAAAACTCGACGGCGCACTCTCCGAGATTCGCGCATCGCTCGGCACCCTCGCCTCGCTCAAGGAGACGCTTCAGCAGGTGCGCGACGAGATAGCCGGCGTCGCGCCCGAGACGGATGCGGCGAAAAGCGCGCAGGAAGACATCCTTGCGATGCTCGATGACGCCATCACGAGCCTCGATGCGTTCACGCAAACGCAAACAGCCGCGCTCGACCGCCTGCAGGCGGCAGCGGACAACATCGCGGCAGGCGCGGAAAACGCACGCGGCCTCTCGAGCGCCATCGCCGAGGCGGCGAGCGCAGGGGCTGAGGGGCTCTCCGACCTCTCCTCCGCACTCGCAAGCACCACACTGCCAGAACTTTCCCACGCCCTCGACAGCTTCGCCCAAGCGGGCGGCAGCGCGCAAACCGGGGCCGCGAGCGCGTCGAGCATGATCGAGCAGGCACGCGGCACGCTTTCCAGCCTCGACGCGGTACTCGAACAGGCCGGGGCCGCGGTGTCGGCGACAGCGGAGGGTCTGCGCACGAGCGCTCGGACGCTAAACACCGTCGCACGCGACCTCGACGCGCTTTCAAGTGCCTGGACGTTGCAAGAGCTTGAAGAGCTCGGGAACATCGACCCCGACGACATCGCCTCGATCATGGCGGAACCAGTCGCACTCGACGCGCAGCCGGTCTTCCCGGTCGCGAACTACGGTTCGGGCGTCGCACCGTTCTATACGAACCTCGCCCTGTGGGTAGGCGGCTTTGTGCTCATCGCCATCTACAAACTCGAGGTCGACGGAGAGGGCATCGACTCCGCGACACCGCGCGACGCCTTCTTCGGAAGATGGCTGCTCATCGTGACGATCGGCATGGTGCAGGCGCTCATCTGCTGCACGGGCGATGTTCTCATAGGCGTGCAGTGCGCAAGTCCGCTCGCGTACGTGGCGGCAGGCATCGTGGAATCGTTCGTCTACGTCTCGATCGTCTTCTCGCTCGCCATCGCCTTCAAACACGTGGGCAAGGCACTTGGCGTGCTCCTCGTAGTGCTGCAAATCCCCGGAGCCGCCGGCACCTATCCCATCGAGATGATGCCCGGCTTTTTCCAGGTAATCCACCCCTGGCTCCCCTTCACCTACGGCATCGCAGCGATGCGCGAGGCGGTCGCGGGCTTCTATGGATACACGTATGCCGCAAGCATCGCGGCGCTCCTCGCCTTTCTTGCGCCCGCAGCGATCGTCGGCCTCGGCCTGCGGAGCCATCTCGTGAGCTTGGGCGCGCTCTTCGACCGGAGGCTCGCCGAAACCGATTTCATGGTGAGCGACCACCGGGGCATCGCGTCCGGCACCCGCGGGATGGAGCGGCTCGCGAAGATGCTGCTCATCGAGCCAGAAGCACGCCGCCGCGTACAGATGCGCGCAAGCCGCTATCTTCAAACCTACCCGCACCTCCTCAAGCGGGGCGTCGCCGCGCTCGTCGTCATCCCCATTGCGCTGCTTGCGCTCATGTGTATTCTCCACCGCACCTTCGACTTACTCATGCTGTGGGTCTGCTCGCTCACGGTCATCTCGGCCTACCTCGTCGCCGTGGAATACCTGCGCGACCGCGCGCTCCGCATCGAGCTGCTCGCCCAGCTGAAACCCCATACCCTCCGAAGGCTCGCGCGAAGCGGCCGAAAGGCAGGTACACGATGAAGCATATACTCGCCCTCCTGCGACGCGACGGTCGTCGCGCCTATGCGAACGCCATCACCATCGTGGTCATGGCCGGTATCATCGCCGTCCCCTCGTTCTACGCATGGTTCAACATCGCGGGGAGCTGGGACCCGTACGCCAACACGCGTGACCTCAAGGTCGCCGTCGCCAACACTGACGCCGGCTACGACGGTGAGCTCGTGCCCGTGCACGTCAACCTTGGCGAGCGCGTAGTGGCGGAGCTCTTGCAGTCGGAAAGCATCGGCTATGTCCCCGCTTCAAAAGACGAGGCGCTCGAGGGCGTGCGCGCCGGCACATATTATGCCGCCGTCATCATCCCTGAGGACTATTCCGCTTGCCTCATGAGTGCGTTTTCCGCGAGCCCCCGGCGAGCGCAGATCGTCTTCGTGCAGAACGAGAAGGCGAACGCCATCGCCGAGATCGTCACGGACAAGGCGGGAACGGCCGTGGAGCGCGATATCGAGACGAGTTTCGTCGCCGCCACGACCGACGTCGGAACGGCCGCGGCGACAGAACTCGCCTCCTCGCTCGACGATGGAGACCTCGCGACCATCGCGACGCGCCTCGAGGCCGCACTCGGCGATGCTGCCCGCGAACTGCGCGCCGCCGCGGAAAACGCCCGCGCGTATGCAGAGCTCACGGCCTCGACGCAGGCGCTTCTTGCGGGCAGCACGGAGACGTTCGACGCCGCGACAGACCCGCTGCAAGATGCGGGCGACGCTCTCACCAACACGGCGGACGGCATGGAGGACGTCTCGGGGGCGCTCGACGAGGCAACGACCTCCGTCGACGATGCCCTTGCCAACGCACACGAGCACCTGGGATCGGTATCCGCCGCCGTGGACGATGCCTTCGAGGACGCCGGGCAGCAGGCGAGCGACTTGGCAGACGGCCTTTCGAACGTGAAGGCCGCCGTCGACGACCAGGCGTCGCAGCTCTCCGACCTTGCGGAGTCGCTCTCGGCACAGATCGCCGCCGCACAGCGGCTCGAGAAGCTACTCCCCGAAAACAGCCCCAGCCGCGCTGCCGTCCACACCGCGATCGCCGCGCTCACCGGCATCGAAGACCGTCTAAACGACTTACAGAGCGAGCTCACGGAGCTCTCTTCTGCGCTCGAGGCGACTGCGCGAGATATCGCGCAGGGAACAGCGAACGTACAGACGGCGCGCGAGAAGCTCGACAACCTCATAGCAGACGCGCAGGCGGGCATCGATGCCGCACGCGACGCCTATGAGGACGGTGCGAGCGAAGCTCTCGCGGGACTCGAGGACGGGGCGCGCGACGCCGCCGCGACCATCGCCACGCTGCAAGGAGATGTCGCCGCGACGCTCGCCGCCGTCGACGACGCAACGAGCACGACCGCAGGCGGGCTCGATGCGTCCGCCGATTCGCTCGATGCCCTGCAGGAGCGTCTCCACGCCGCCCTCGCCTCCTCCGACCTTGAGCAGGTTCGCGCCATCCTTGCCGCAAGCCCCGCCTCGCTCGCCTCCTTCATGGCGCGGCCGGTGCGGGTCGAGCGCACGGCAGTCTTTCCCGTCGAGAACAACGGCTCCGCCATGACGCCGTTTTACACGACGCTTTCGATATGGATCGGCGGCGTGGTACTCGCCGCGCTCGTCCGCGTGCGCCCGAGCGAGCGCGCACTCAGGGAGACCGGCTGCACCGCAACCGAAGCCTACCTGGGACGACTTGCGCTCTTCGCGGGCACCGGGCTTCTGCAGACGACGCTCATCTGCGCGGGCAACATCCTGTATCTCGAGGTACAGTGCGCGCATCCCGTCCTCTTCCTGCTGGCGGGATGGGTCGCCTCGTTCGTGTTCGTGAACATCATCTACGCGCTCACTGCCTCGTTCGGAGACGTGGGCAAGGCGATCGCCGTCGTGCTCATGGTGCTCCAGGTCGCAGGGTCGGGCGGCACGTTCCCCCAGCAGATGCTTCCCGCAGGGTTCCAGCTCATCTATAGCTGGTTGCCGTTCGTACATGCGGAAAACGCCATGCGAGCCGCGATGTTCGGCATATGGAACGCCGATTTCTGGATTGAGCTCGGGCTCTTGGCCGCCTACCTCGTGCCCGCGCTCTTACTCGGCCTCGTGCTGCGCCGACCCGTGATGCGCCTTACCGCCTGGATGGAAGACGAGCTCGAAGCGACGCAGGTGATGTAGGGGGCTGACCCCGCGTCTGCGCTTGAACTTCAAACAGAGCCCCCTCCCTATTTTCCTCGTCGTACGCCCGCCTATGGGGTGACGTGTTATGCTGGGGTTGCCCGTCATCGGCGCATTCCATCAAGGCGAGCTATCAAACGGGGGTCGTATGCTTACCGACGCGGAGCGCAGGCTCATCCAGAAGTACTATCTGCTGCCCAAGCTGGGACGGAAGGGCTTTGGGATCATCTTGGCGCTCAGCGTCGAATGGCTCTTTCTGAACATGCTCGACGACCTCGTCTTCCACAACCCGCAGCCGCCCTATCTCGCCGGCTGGATCGCCTATTTCGCACTCGTGATCGCGCTGACGGTATTTTGCTGCTATGCGTACCTCTCGGCCGCCTACGGCATGAGGAAGCCGACGTGGAAAACCATAGAACGGAAGCGCGCCGCGGCACGCAAGCAGGCGCGTGAGCAGGCGAAGGGAGCCGCGG
>CAJLVH010000065.1 GCA_905210055.1 uncultured Enorma sp.
GGGCCTTGCGGGTCCTCGCCGGCATCTACGCGCTCCATCATCTCGGCAAGCTTGTCCTCGTACACGAAAACATAGCTCTGCCCATCGATGTAGGTGTCTTCACCCGCCCACGAGGGAATGTTCGCCGAATACATAGAGTCGGTATCCATGCCGCGCATGGCGCTCACGAGCGATAAGATTTCGTCCACCGAAAGCGAGGTGTGCACCATGTCGGCAAGCGAGTCGAGAATCGCCGGAATGGTGCCGATATCGAGATTGTTCAAGATCTTATCGGCAAGGGCGCCGAGCACCATGCGCTGGTGGCGCATGCGCGTGTAATCGCCGTCGGCGAAGAGGTAGCGCGAGCGCGCGAATGCGAGCGCGTGCTCGCCGTCGAGATGCTGCTGGCCAGCGGGAACGTCGACATCGAGATGCGAGTCTCCCTCCACGGCGTCGCCCTCGGGAATGTAGAGATCGATACCGCCCACCGCGTCGATGAGCTTCTCCATGCCCTGGAAGTTGATCTCGGCATATTCGGAAATCTCGACACCGCACAGCTCGTTCACGGCCTCGACCATCTCCTCGGCGCCGTTGCCGTCGTCGTTCTGGCCATAGGTGAAGACCGCGTTGATCTTCATGGTGCTGCCCTGGTACTCCACCTTGGTATCACGTGGGATGGAGATGAGGGTGACCTGTTGCGTCGTGGCGTCGATGCGCGCCAAGATGATGGAGTCCGTGCGATAGGTGTCCTCGCCGGGGCGACCGTCGGTGCCCAGCAGCAGCATGTAGAACGGCTCGCGCGTCACGTCGGAATCGACGAGCACGGCACGCAGCTCGTCGGTGATGATCCCCGCATCGTTCAGGCGTGCGACGATGCTGTTGAACCACAGCGCGGCAGCGGTGCCGGCGGTCACCAGCATAAGCAGCAACGTACAAACGAGGCTGCGGCGAATGATCTTGCCCCGGCGGCGCTTCCGCGCACGCTCAGAATAGCGCGCGACGTTCTTACGGCTATAGATGCGGCTCGCGGTGTTCGAAGACGTCCGCCTCGACTGCTGAACCGCCCGCTTATGGCGGACTCCCATGCTCTACCTACCTAATCGTCCTCGGGATCGGGTACCGAGAGGCTCTCCACCCTCGCGCCCAGCCCGGTGAGCTTGTCCACGAAACGCTCGTACCCACGGCGAATATGGTGCGTTGCGGAAACGTCCGTCTCTCCGTCTGCAACAAGACCGGCGAGCACGAGCGCGGCGCCACCACGAAGATCGGGGGACACCACCTCCGCACCCGAGAGGCGCTCGACGCCATGTATGATGGCGTGATGACTCTCGATGCGGATATTCGCCCCCATGCGCACGAGCTCGGAGGCGAACATGAAGCGATTCTCGAAGATGTTCTCCGTGATGACCGAAACGCCGTCGGCAAGGGCGGAAAGCGCCATGATCTGCGCCTGCATATCGGTCGGGAAACCGGGGAACGGAAGCGTTTGGATATCGGCAGGGCGCGGACGTTCGATGCGCCAGGCGCGCACGCCGCCGTCGATGCGCTCATAGCGAAGACCCATGAGCTCGAGTTTCTTGAACACCATGCCCAGGTGAAGTGGATTGAAGCCCACCACATCGACGCCGGCGTCGTCGGCAGCAAGCGCAGCCGCCACCACGAACGTGCCGGCCTCGATGCGATCGCCGATCACGCGGTGCTCCACGGGGTGCAGCTCCTCGACGCCCTCGATCGTGACGACCGGCGTGCCGGCACCCTGGATCTTGGCACCCATCTCGTTGAGCATGTTCGCCAAATCGACGATCTCGGGCTCACGCGCCGCGTTGTCGATGACGGTCGTGCCGCGGGCGCGAACCGCCGCCATGATGAGGTTCTCCGTCGCGCCGACGCTGGCGAACTCAAGCGAGACCATAGCACCGGTGAGACCGTTGCGCGCGTCGGCGTGAATGTAGCCGTGGTCGGTATCGAAGCTCACGCCGAGCGCCTCGAGCCCCAGGATATGCATGTCGATCTTGCGGGCACCCAGGTTGCAGCCGCCTGGCATGGCGATCTTCGCCCGGCCGAAGCGCCCGAGCAAAGGCCCCATGACTGCCGTGGAGGCGCGCATCTTGGCTACAAGCTCGTACGGAGCTTCCCAGCTATCCGCAGCGGAAGTATCGATGCGCAGCGTATGCTCGTCGAGCACGTCGATGGTGGCGCCCAGGCCCTTGAGCACCTTACCCATCACGTGAACATCGGAGATGTTCGGAACGTTGGTGAGGGTCGTGACACCCGAAGCGAGCAGCGTCGCCGCCATGAGCTTCAGGGCGGAGTTCTTCGCTCCCGAAGCCTCGACCGTTCCCTTGAGGGCATGTCCGCCATGTACGCGGATGATGTTCACGTAGCCACCCTTTCAAAACCATGCCCGGGCGAATCAATCGCTCCGGGCATGATGCGTTCGTGATCGCTGGTGTTCGAGCGGCGTGCTAGTTCGCGCTCAACAGCTTGCACCATGCGATTTCATTATAAAGATAGGCGCGCCGTGCATCATCTGCCGACAAATTACCCAATTGTTCTTCAAATCCCTGTAGACGCTCGCGCACCTCGTCCGCGTTCACCGAAGCCATGTCCTCGGCGCGCTCGGCGAGGATGACGGCCTCGTCACCCGTGATCTCCGCATAGCCGCCATCCACAGCAAACGTATGGGTTACGCTGCCCATTTGCGCGTCGCACACGCGAACGTAGCCTGCCGTGACCGAGCAGATCTCGCTCGCATGGCGCGGCGCGACACCCAGCTCACCGTCGGCTGTGGGGAGCGCGACGAACGCCGCCTCGCCCTCATAGGCATAATGTTCCGGACACACGATGCGCACATGCATGGCTACTCGCTCGCCTTCATCTTCTCAGCGCGCTCGCGCACGTCGTCGATGGTGCCGGCATAGCGGAACGCTTGCTCCGGAATGTCGTCGCACTCGCCGTCGACGATCGCGGCGAAGCTGCGCACCGTGTCCTCGACGCGAATGTACACGCCGGGGTTGCCGGTGAACTTCTCGGCCACGTGGAAGGACTGCGAGAGGAACTGCTGCAGCTTGCGCGCACGGTCGACCGTGAGGCGCTGCTCTTCGGAGAGCTCGTCCATACCAAGGATCGCGATGATGTCCTGGAGGTCGGAGTATTCCTGCAGGATCTCCTGCACCTTCACCGCCACGCGGTAGTGCTCCTCGCCCACAATGGTGGGATCGAGCGCGTCCGAGGACGAAGCCAGCGGGTCGATGGCCGGGTACAGGCCGAGCGCCGCGATGGAGCGCGAAAGCACCGTCTGCGCATCGAGGTGAGTGAACGTCGTGGCGGGCGCGGGGTCCGTAAGGTCGTCCGCCGGGACGTAAACAGCCTGCACCGAGGTGATGGAGCCGGTCTTGGTGGACGTGATGCGCTCCTGCAGGTCGCCCATCTCGGTCGCGAGGGTGGGCTGGTAGCCTACGGCCGAGGGCATGCGGCCGAGAAGCGCCGAGACCTCGGAGCCGGCCTGCGAGAAGCGGAAGATGTTATCGATGAACAGCAGCACGTCCTGACCGCGGTCGCGGAAGTACTCCGCCGCGGTGAGGCCGGCGAGGCCCACGCGCAGGCGTGCTCCCGGGGGCTCGTTCATCTGACCGTAGACGAGGCACGTCTTGTCGATGACGCCGGATTCCGTCATCTCGAGGTAGAGATCCGTGCCCTCACGCGTGCGCTCGCCCACGCCCGTGAAGACCGAAGTGCCGTTATGCTCCTGAGCGAGATTGTTGATGAGTTCCTGGATGAGCACGGTCTTGCCCACGCCGGCGCCGCCGAACAGTCCCGTCTTACCGCCGCGGATATAGGGCTCGAGCAGGTCGACGGCCTTGATACCGGTTTCGAAAATCTCGGTCTGCGTGGTGAGCTCGTCGAAATGCGGCGCAGGATGATGGATGGGGTAGTAGTCCTCCACCTCGGGCATGGGCTTGCCGTCGACGGGCTGGCCGAGCACGTTCCAGATGCGGCCGAGGGTCTCCGGACCTACGGGCATCTTCATGGGCTCGCCGGTGTCCACCGCGGTGAGGCCGCGCTGGAGGCCGTCCGTCGAGGTCATGGCGACGCAGCGGGCGATGCCGCCAGGCTGCTGGCTCTCGACCTCGAGAATCGTGCTCACATGGCCCATCGGGGTATCGGCCTCGACGGTCAGGGCGTTGTAGATACCGGGCACCGCCGCGGGGAATTGCACGTCCACCACGGCGCCGATGATGCGCACGATGCGGCCGGTTCCAGCGGTGCGTGCGTGCCCGGCCTCCTCGATGGCCGTCTTCATGCTCGGATCAATCATTGCTGTTCCTCCAATGCTGAGGCACCGCCCACGATCTCATTGATCTCGGTGGTGATGGATGCCTGGCGCACGCGGTTGTACGTGCGCGTCAAGGTGGCGACGATCGCCGTGGCGTTCTCAGTCGCCGAATGCATGGCCTTGCGGCGCGCACCCTGCTCGGCGGCTGCCGAGTCGATGAGCGCCTGATGGATGACGGTCAGGATGTAACTCGGGACGAGCTCGCCCAGAACGCGCTCCGCAGAGGGGACGAATTTGAACGCGGACGACACGCGCACAGGGCCTTCGCTCTCGTTTTTGCGCGGGCCGTGCGCCATCGCGACGGCGTTCGGATCGAGCGGCAGCAGGGTCTCGCAGCGAAGCTCCTGGTCAACACGATTCTTCGCATGGTGGTAAACGACGACCACGCGATCGAGCTCGCCTGCCGCGTAGGCGCGGCACACGTAGCTCGAGATCATGCGCGCCTCTTCGAGACTCGGGTCTGCCGAGGTGCCCTCGAAGTGCATCGCAAGCGCAGCGTGATTGCGGAAGTACTCGCTCGGCTTGCGCCCACAGGTGATGACCTGCGCCTTGGCGCCCGCCCGCTCCCATTCGCCCATGATGCGCTCCGCGGCGCGCTCGACGCCCACGTTGAAGCCGCCGGCGAGCCCGCGGTCAGAGGCGATCGCGATCACCAGGCCATTGCGTACTGCCTCGCGCCGCTTAAGCATGGGGTTGTCACCCGCCGCCTGCACGTCTTGCGCGACGGTGAGCATAACATCGGTGAGCGCTGCCTTGTAGGGCTCAGACTGCACCGAGCGGTCGAGCGCACGGCGAATCTTCGCCGTGGAGACCATCTCCATGGTGCGGGTAATCTGCTTGGTGCTCTGCACCGAGGAGATGCGCTTCCGAATGTCGCGAAGGTTCGCCATGGGGCTACTGCTCCTCGTTCTCTGCCGTCGCCTCCGCAGCGTCCGCGGAGGACGCCTCGGCGTTGCGGGAAAGGTACTGCGTCTTGAAATCGACGAGCGCGTGGTCGAGCGAGCTCTTGAGGGATCCCTCGATCTTCTCCGTGCGCAGGCGGCGAAGCAGCGGCGCGTAGGAATTGCGCATGACCTCGAGCAGCTCATCGCGGAACGGGAGCACTTGCGCGACGGGCAGGTCGTCGAGATAGCCCTCGTTGCCAGCGTAGAGAGCAACCGTCTGTTCGGCCACGTCGAACGGCTTGAAGCGAGGCTGCTTCAGAAGCTCCGTCATACGCGAGCCGTGCGTGAGCTGCTTCTGGGTGGTTGCGTCGAGGTCGGAACCGAACTGCGCGAAATCTTGCAGCTCCTGGTACGAAGCGAGGTCGAGGCGCAGGTTGCCGGCGACCTGCTTCATGGCCTTCGTCTGCGCAGCGCCGCCAACACGCGACACCGAGATGCCTACGTCGACTGCCGGGCGCTGACCCTGGAAGAAGAGGTCGCTCTGCAGGTAGATCTGACCATCGGTGATGGAGATGACGTTCGTGGGGATGTAGGCCGACACGTCGCCGTCCTGCGTTTCGATGAGCGGAAGCGCCGTAAGCGAGCCGGAGCCCTTCTCCTCGGAGAGCTTGCAGGCGCGCTCGAGCAAGCGGGAATGCAGGTAGAAGATGTCGCCGGGATACGCCTCGCGTCCGGGCGGGCGGCGTAGCGTGAGCGACATCTGACGATACGCCACGGCGTGCTTCGACAGATCGTCGTAGATGATGAGCACGTGGCCGCCAGGGTTCTCGGCACTTGCGGGCTTGCCGTCCTTGCCGTTGTACATGAAGAACTCGCCGATGGCGGCACCCGCCATGGGGGCGATGTACTGGAGCGGAGCGGAATCGGCCGCGGTAGCCGAAACGATGACCGTGTAGTCGAGCGCGTGGTGCTTCGAGAGCGTCTCGCGGATGCTCGCCACCGTCGAGGCTTTCTGACCGATGGCGACGTAGATGCAGATGATGCCCTTGCCGCGCTGGTTCAGAATGGCGTCGATGGCGATGGCGGTCTTGCCCGTCTTGCGGTCGCCGATGATGAGCTCACGCTGGCCGCGACCGATGGGGATCATGGAGTCGATGGCAAGGAGACCTGTCTGGAGCGGCTCGCACACCGGGGTGCGGTCGATAACGCCGGGTGCCTTGAACTCGATGGGACGACGATGCGAGGTGCGGATATCGCCCAGGCCGTCGATGGGCTGGCCGAGCGGGTTCACCACGCGGCCGAGCATGCTCCGGCCAACGGGGATATCCATGATGCGGCCGGTCGTGCGGCACTCATCGCCCTCGGCGATGGTGTCGACGTCGCCGAAGAGCACGGCGCCGACCTCATCGCGCTCGAGGTTCTGGGCGAGGCCGAAGACGGTTCCACCCGTTTCGGGGCTCTTGAACTCGAGAAGCTCGCCTGCCATGGCGTTGCGCAAGCCGGCGACACGTGCGATACCGTCACCGACCTCGTCGACATGGGAGACCTCCTGCGTGTCGACGGTCGCGGAGAGCGTATCGAGCCGCTCGGCAAGGGCGCGCGCGATGGTTTGCGCGTCAATCTTCTCAGACATGGGTAGCGTCACCTCCCTGAGGTGCGTGCGTTAGGTGTACGGAAGCGAGCGTGTCGCGCGCCGCGCGCAGCTGCGTCTTGACCGAGATATCGCGGCGCTGTCCGCGCGCCTCGAACACGATACCGCCGATGATGGAGGGATCGACGTTCTCGATGAGGAAGACCTTCTTGCCGAAGTCCTTCTCGTAGCGCTCCTTGATCTGGGCGCGGAGCTCATCGTCGAGCGGCACGGCGGTCGTCACCGTGAGGCCAAGGATATCGTCGTCCTCCTCGGTCATCGTCCGGTACAGCTCGGCGATGCGCGGAAGCAGGTCGAGCTGGTCGCGCTCAACGAGTGCTTTCAGCACCTCGAGCAGCTCAGGCGTCATGCTCGCAAGCGCCTCGAGCTGCTTCAGATCCTGGAAGACGCGGCCTTCCGTCTTCCCCGCCTCGAGCAGGGAGCGGGCGTACGTCTCGAGGACCTTCATCTCCCGGCGGCTAGTTGGCATTCAGGCTACCCGCTTCCTTGATATAGTTCTCGATGAGCCGGCGCTGCTCGCCGTCCTCATCGAGCGACTTCTCGACGATCTTCGAGGCGACGGAGACCGACAGGTCGGCGATGGAAGCGGCGGCGTTGGCATAGAGCGCGTGACGCTCATCCTCGGCCGTGCGCTTCGCCTTGGCGATGATGCCCTCGGCCTCGGTGTGCGCCGCGGCGATGATACGCTGGCGCTCCGCCTCGGCGTCCTGGCGGGCGGCGAGGACGATATCCGCAGCCTGACGACGCGCGTCGGTGAGCATATCGTCGGATGCCTTGCGAGCCTCGAGAGCCTTCTGCTTAGTGCGATCGGCTTCCTCGAGGCTGTCGGCGATGCGGCGCTCGCGCTCGTCCATCATGGCGAGCACCTTCGGCCACACGAGCTTCGCCATCACCACAAGGATGATGAGGAACGCGATGAGCGCCGGGATGAACTCGGCCATCTTGGGGATGAGGATGTCAACGCCTCCAGCCGATTCCTCCGCAAACGCCGATGCAGGGGCAGCGAGTGCCGCGAGCGCAGTCACGGCCACGGTGCCGGCAACGCGATGGGTGAACTTCATAGTGTGCTCCTTATGCCACACGATGCGGCGTCTCTAGGAGATGAGCGTCACGACGAAGCCGATGAGGCCGAGCGCCTCGGCGAAGGCCGAAGCAAGGATGAAGACCGTGAACGCACGGCCCTGGATCTCGGGCTGGCGAGCCATGGCGCTCGTGGCGCCGAAGGCGGCGAGACCGATGGCAAGAGCTGCACCGATAACACCGAGACCGTAACCGATAACTCCCACAATTCCTCCTTTTACGTGCGCTTTCGCGCGATGTAACCTATCCTTTGGGCGGGCAGGCCGCCAAGGAACCAAAATGTTCGGGCACGTGCGTGCCTAGTGTTCGTCGGCCTCCGCAATCTGGATGTAGACGGCCGTGAGAATGGTGAAGACGTACGCCTGCACGAAAGCGACGATCATCTCGACCACGTAGATGATGAGCAGGATGGCAAGCCATGCCACACTCGGCAGCGCAGTCACCGCGTTCATGGCGGTGAGCTGCTCGAGCAGCGGCTCGGTGAAGAGCGCCGCCATGAGGGCGAACGAGCCCATGACGATATGTCCTGCGAACATGTTGCAGAACAAACGGATGGCCAACGTGATGGGGCGCAGGATGAGCGAGAAGACCTCGATGACCCACACGAACACGTTCATGGGGAACATGACGCCCGCCGGCGCAAGGCTCTTCCAGTAGCCGAAGAAACCGTGCTTCTGGCAGCCGCGGTACACGAAGTACACGAACGAGCAGAGCGCGAGCGCGGCCGTGCAGCCAATGGCGCCCGTTCCCGGCTTCATGCCCGGGATGAGGCCGATCACGTTATTGATGAAGATGAACATGAAAAGCGTGAGCAGGAAGGGGAAATGGCGGCGCCATTGCTCTCCCACCACACCCTTCGCCACGTCGTTCGTAACGTAGTCGATAACGTATTCGACGCCGTTCACGAACAGGCCGTGCGGCACGAGCGTGAGCCGCTTCACAAAGACGGCCATGATGAGGCAGAACACGGCAGCTGCAACGAGCAGCCAGAACGAGTACTGCGTGAGGCCGGCGTTGAGATCACCCGCCACGGGAGCAGATGAGAACTCGGCAACGAGCTCGTTAATCGCCTCGGGCAACTTGGAAAACACGTCTCCCAACGGTGCCACCCTTTCTATCTACCGGTCGAGCCGGATCCCGCTAGCCGTTCCCCTTGAGGATCGCCAAGAGCGAAAGCCCGAGCATCCCCAGGAAGAACCCTACGAGTTCGCCCACGGCAAACGGCACGAGCGCCGGACGAGCCAGCACGTATGCCGCAAGCACGCCGACGAGCAACACCGCGAACGACGCGAAGATTCCGATGAACCCGAGCGTCATGTCGGCGTCGCGCGTACGACGCAGCACAGGAAGGACGGCCGCGAGCAGCGGCGCGAATGCAAGCACGCCGACGACGAAGCCGATCGCGATACTCGGAAACGATCGTGCAAGGTCGAATTCGAGCATAGCCCTCCCCCTGCAACCGCCAAGCCCTTGCGGCACGCGTCGATTGCATGGGCATTGAGCGATAATTATAGACACCTGACGCGGCATTACAAGTATTATATGGTGGTTTGGTGTTGCCCCGCTGTTCGTTTTTTCGATAGTAAATAGCTGGGATTTTAATCGATTTATCCAATTGGG
>CAJLVH010000066.1 GCA_905210055.1 uncultured Enorma sp.
GGCAGCCGCACGAATGCGCGCCGCCTGCGGCCCCTCCTCCCCTGCGAGGGTTTGCGGAAGACCGCAGACGAGCACATCCGGTTCGTAATCTTCAATGAGCAGGCGAAACGTACGCGCACAGGAGAGCACCTCCTGTGCGGGAAGCACCTTAACGGGCATGGCGACCGATCCGCTCGCGTCGGAGACCGCGATGCCAACCCTCACCTCGCCGATATCGAGTGCAAGCGCGATCACACTATAGACCGAGCTCGACACGCGCCGCATCGAGCGCAGAGGCGATGCCCGCGGCGTTCTTGCCACCGGCTTGCGCCATGGTGGGCTTGCCGCCGCCGCGCCCCTCGACCACAGGTGCGATCGCTTTGATGATATTGCCGGCATGGAACCCAGCCTTCACGGCGTCGTCGGTCGCCGCCGCGAGGAGCGCCGGCGTGCCCTTCTCCGTGACCGTGGCGATCACGCAGGCGCACGCGCCGTCGACCTTCCCGCGAATGGTATCCCACACGTTCCTGAGCTCGGCACCCTCGAGGCCGGAAAGCTCCGCGATAACGACCTGGTAGCCTCCAGCGTCTTGCGCAGCGTCGATCGCACGCCCGATGGCATCCGACGAACCGCCCGTGAGCGCAGCCTTAAGCTTCTGGTTCGCCTCGCGCAGGCTCTGCTGGAGCGCCGTGACGCGCGAGGGGACCTCTTCGGGACGGCACTTGAGCGCTTCGGCGGTCTCGAGAAGCATGCGCTCGCGACCTTCCAGGTAGTTTATGGCGCCAAGGCTCGTCACGGCTTCGATGCGGCGCACGTTCGAGCCGGTCGAAGATTCGGAAACGATACGGAACAGGCCGATCTCTGCGGTATTGCCGGCATGCGTACCGCCACAGAGCTCGCGCGAGAACGGTTGCTCTTCCGTTCCGCAGGAAACCACGCGCACCACGTCGCTGTACTTCTCGCCAAAAAGCGCCACGGCACCCGATGCCTTGGCATCTTCGATGCCCATGACACGCGTCACGACCGGCTTTGCGGCGAAGATCTCGCGATTCACAAGCTCCTCGACACGGCGAAGCTGTTCGGTGGTGAGGCCCTCGAAATGCGTGAAGTCGAAACGAAGATGTTCAGGCGATACCAGTGAGCCGGCCTGGTTCACATGGTTGCCGAGCACTTCCTTAAGGGCGGCGTCGAGCAGATGCGTCGCAGTGTGATTGCGCTGGATGAGTGCACGGCGATGCTCGTCGACCTGCGCCGCGAGAACAGCGCCCTCGTGAAGCGTCCCCTCTTCGACCTGAGCGGTATGCGCATAGAGACCGTTGTGGCTCTTCGTGTCGCCAACAGAAAGGCGAATCCCCTCGCCCAAGAGCACGCCGGTGTCACCTACCTGACCACCCATCTCGGCATAGAAAGGCGTACGATCGAGCACGACGTCGACGGTATCGCCAGCATGCGCCGCAGCGACGCGCTCCCCGTTTGCGACGAGGGCCACGACGCGCGCGACCGAAAGCGAGCATCCCTCGTAACCGGTGAACTCGGTGGCGGGCAGAGCGTCGGAAAGCTCGACCCAGATATCGTTGAACGTACCCCAGGCATCGCCCTTCACATTCGCACGGGCGCGCTCGCGCTGGAGCTCCATCTCGCGGTTGAAGCCCTCGATGTCGACCGCATGCCCAGCGCCCTCGGCGATCTCGACCGTGAGGTCGATGGGGAACCCAAACGTATCGTGCAGCTTGAAAGCGGAAGCGCCGTCGAGCACCTCGCCATCGGCGAGCTTCGAGAGCGCTTCATCGAGGTACACGCGGCCATTATCGAGCGTCGTGGAGAAGCGCTCCTCCTCTGCGCTCACGATTCCGCGCACGAGTTCGACGTTCTTGGTGAGCTCGGGATAGGCGTCTCCCATGAGCTCGTTCACACGATCGATGAAACGCGTGAGGAACGGCCCCTCGACGCCCAGCAGACGGCCGTGGAACACGGCGCGGCGGAGCAGGCGGCGAAGCACGTAGCCCCTGCCCTCGTTGCCGGGAAGGACGCCGTCGGAAATCATGAAGTCGACCGATCGCGCGTGGTCGGCGATGATGCGGAGGCTCCGACTGGGGCCTTCGTAGTCGTCGCTCGCGTACGTGACGCCCGAGATCTCCTCACCGAGCTTGATGAGCCCCTGCATGATGTCGCTATCGAAGAAGGACGTCTTGCCCTGCATGATGGCGCTCATGCGCTCGAGGCCCATACCGGTATCGAGGTTGCGGTGCGGGAGTTCCGGCATGGAGCCGTCCTCCTGGCGGTCGAACTGCGTGAACACGAGGTTCCAGTACTCGAGAAAGCGATCGCAATCGCATCCGGGAGCGCAGTCCGGACGGCCGCAGCCCACCTCCTCGCCCATATCGTAGTAAATCTCGGAGCAAGGGCCGCAGGGACCGGTGGGGCCGGCTGCCCAGAAGTTATCGTCCTCGCCGAGACGCGAGATATGGCTTTCCTCGATGCCGAGCGAGCGCCAGATCCCATACGTCTCGTCGTCGTCCGTGAACACGGTGAAATAGAGGCGCTCGATAGGCAGATGGAATACCTCGGTGGAAAGTTCGAGAGCCCAGGCGCACGCCTGCTCTTTTGAAACTCCGCCGAACGAGAAATTTCCGAGCATCTCGAAGAACGAGGCATGGCGGCCGTCGGAGCCGATAATGTCGATGTCGTTCGTGCGCACGCACTTCTGGCACGACGTCGCGCCGATCTCCTTCATGGTCTTCTTGCCCTGGTAGTACTGCTTGAACTGGTTCATGCCGGCGTTCGCGAGCAGGAGCGACGGGTCATCGGGCACGAGCGAGGAGCTCGGGAAGAGCTTGCAGCCGCGCTCTTCGAAGAACTTCAAAAAGGCAGAGCGGATCTCGGCCGTCGTCATCATGGGAACATCTGCAGCCATGTGGGTTCTCCTTGATACACTGGTGAAACGCATAAACGTTACTACTATAGCGGAATACGGTAAACGATGACGTCCTCGTCAGGAATCGGCGACATTCTCCTTCGCTTGTCCTCGCTCGCTCCGCTCGCTGCGAAGTCGCTCAGGAGAATGTCGCCGATTCCTGACGAGGACGCGCCGTGCTCGATAGCGAACATTCACCCCAAATGAATGAAAAACGAAATCGACGCCGGTGGGATGCCCTACTTCTGCTCATGGTCGGAACCATCCGAACGATGGAGAAACTGGAGCTTGCTCCAGGGGTTCTCGAGGTCGGGGCGGGGCACGGCGGAGCCCGTCGGTGCGACGTCGTCGTCAATGAGCTCAGATTCCTGCACGAAGCTGTCGTCGCCGAGCGCATCGAACGCGGGTACCGGCTCGCCGTCCTCATCACGGAACGGCGTTCCCTGGAAGATGGCACCATCGTAGGAGACGAGCGCGCGCCCAGTCGATTTCTCGAAGTAGAAGACGAAGAGTCCCTTAAGGGCAGCGCAGAGCGGGATTGCCACGACCATGCCGATCGCGCCCATAAGGGTGGAACCCACCACGAGCGCCGCAAGGTTCATGGCAGGATGAATCTGCACCGAAGACTGCATGACCTTGGGCGAGACGACGTTGTCGGTCACGTTCTGCGCCACCATGCAGATGATGAGCGTCCAGATAGCGAGCACAGGGCTATAGAAAAGCGCGAGCAGGGTTGCCGCGAACGCAGAGATCCACGGGCCGAGTACAGGTATGAGATGCAACAGCCCGGTGAGCACGCCCATAAGTGCGGCATAGGGGTGCCCCGCGATGAGAAGCCCTATGAACGCGAGCACGCCGTTCACGAACGAGGTGATGACCATGCTGCGCATATAGCCTCCCACGGAACGAGAGAGGATCGCGACCATAAACCGATAGCTCGTCTCGCGTTCCTCGCCTACGATCGTTGCGACCTCTCGATGGATCTTCGGATAGTCGAGGGCGAGCCAGTATGCGAGTACGAGCCCCAGGAAGAAGATGAAGAGCTGTGAGGCGAACCCCGAGAGAATCGGGAAGAGGCCGCGGCCCACATCGCCGGCAAGCTGCGTCACATAGCTTGAAGCGATGTTCGCCAGCGACTGGAACATCGAATCGAGCTCGTTCGCCCAAGAGGACTTCGAGATGGCCTCGAAATCCTGCGCGACCTGCACCGCCCAGTCGCCGAGGCTGCGCAGTTGGCTCGGCAAGCGAGAGAGCACCTCGAGCACCTGGTCAACGAAGATGGGGGCTATCACCATGATGACGCAGAACAGGATGAGGATCACCGCGACGAGGCCGATGAACGCGCCCGCAGCACGCGGGACGCCCTTGCGCTCGAGCGCGTTCACGATCGGCGACTCGATGAAGGCGATGAGCGAGCCCACGGCGAGAAACTCGATGACCGGCGCGAGTGCGCCGAGCACGTTCAACACGGCGATGGCGATGACGATGCCGCCGACCACCGTCCACACGCGCAAGGCGAGAAGACGCGTTCCCGGCAGCTTGGCTTCAACGGCATCGAGCCGCACGCGAGCACCCATGCTATCTCCTCGTCATGACGCCTTCGGGATCGAGCCGATCCTGGATCTTCTTGAGCGTGCGCCTGAGCAGGCGCGAGACCTGCACCTGTGAGACCCCGAGCTTCTCGGCAATCTCGATCTGCGTCATGCCCTTCAGGAAGCGAAGCTCGATGACCTCGCGCTCGCGGGGCGAGAAGCCGGCAAGCGCCTCCTCGATGATGAGACGGTCGTCGGTGAGGGCAAGCTCGCTATCCTCCTCGGCATAGCGGTCGAGGACGGAGGGGGCGTCGTCGCTCTCCGTGCTCCCCGTGCCCTCAAGGGGCACCGAGCTATAGGCGCTCGAGGACTCCATGGCCTCGAGCACCTCGTCCACCGAGGCATCGAGGTAGTCGGCGATCTCCTCGACTGAAGGAGAGCGCTGCAACTGGGTGGTGAGCGTGTCGGTCGCCTGGTTCACCTTGGCGGAAAGCTCCTGCAGGCGCCTCGGCACGCGAACGCTCCAGCCCTTATCGCGGAAATGGCGCTTGATCTCGCCTAAGATCGTCGGCGTCGCATACGTGGTGAACTCGAGGCCGCGATCGGGATCGAAGCGATCGATTGCCTTGAGCAACCCGAGATAACCGACTTGCATGAGGTCGTCGAGCGGTTCGCCGCGGTTCTTGAACTTGTTTGCGAGGAATCGGACGAGGTTCATGTGCGACATGACGAGCTGCTCGCGCGCGTCCATATCGCCCTGCTCCTTGTAGCGGCGGAAGAGCTCTCGCGTCTTCTGCTTGTCCCAGGCCGATTTGCTCGACGTGGTCTTATCTGCCATATCAGATATCCGCCTTGAGCTCGAGATGAAGCCGAACGGGCGCGTCCGATTTCTCGTAGACGTCGCACACGGCTGTAAGAATGAGGCCGGCATAGGCGGCGGGGTTATCCGCTTCGGGCTCCGCCACGGGTTCGGCGCTCAGCAGAAAATCCATCGCGACGTGCTGAGCATCGACAGCGAAGGAGATATCCACGGTAGCGCCCTCCTCTACGGAGCACGCGTAGATGAACGCCTCTTCCGCGGCCATACGAACATCCTCAACGCGGTCTACGGACATAGAGGAAAGCGCCGCGACATTCGCCGCAGTCATTCGTACCAGCCGTGCTAGGCTCGGGTCGGCGGCAAGCGAAAGCGTGATGGGCGCGATGTGGTTGGTGCTACTCATGCGCGGTCTCTTCCTTGGTAGGGGCTTCGTGGGTCGTGACGGCCGTATCGTCGGCCATGGAGCCTCCATAGGTGTAGTAACTCCCCGAAGGCGCAGCGGCATCTTGGGACACTTCCGACGGAGTCGGGGCATCTTCGGCCGCCTCCTCGCTGGGAGCTGCCTCGAGCGTGCGCTCGCCTGCATCAGGGCTAGATTTGAACTTGCCGAGAAGCTTGCGTGCGGCCTCAGATGCGGAATCGGCCACACCCGAAACGGCGTTGCCCGCGGACGCGGCGGCACCGGTCACAGCGGACACATCGCGCACCACGCCCTCGATCTCAACAAGGTTGGCAGAGAGCGCGTCGACGGCGACATTCGCCGAGGAAAGCAGCGGCTCCACCTTGGCAATGGCAGGCTGCAGCTCATCCACCGCGCCGTCGAGCTTAGCTACGACCGGACGGGTTTCGGCGAGCGTCTCGTTCAGCTCGGCAACGGTCTTATCGACCTCTGCCATCGTACGACGAGCTCGGCGCGCGGTGATCGCAAGCTCGGCAACGAGCCAGATTCCCGCCACGACGAGCACGATGACCAAAATCTGAAGGGGTTCCATGCGCCCTCCCTTTCATCGACATACATACGCCTTCGATTCTACCCCAAGACGCTTCGTTGAATCCGACTCCATAGGACGATGGGTTGGTTGTGAACGGGTTCGCTCCGACCCATCAATGGCTCATTGGTTGAAGCGAACCGCACCAAGCCAACCCTCGCTCAGTGCTGCTGGCCTTGTTCGAAGCGCCATTCCTCCCAACCGCGACCGGCAGGCTTCCAGAACGCACCGCGTTCGAGGCCATCGGGAAGGTAGCGCTGCTCGACCCAGCCCTCGGGATAATCGTGCGGATACCGGTAATCGCCGTACGTCTCGGAGCCGGGACGATGACGGTCGCGCAAGTGCGTGGGCACCGAACGCATGCCACTTGCGCGCACGTCGGCGAGCGCGGCATCGATCGCGGCTTCGCATGCGTTCGACTTCGGTGCGAGCGCGTTGTAAATCGCTGCCTGCGCGAGGTTGATGCGACATTCCGGATAACCTATGACCTCGGCGGCTTTGAACGCGGCCGCCGCGACCTGGATGGCCTGCGGATCGGCGTTGCCGATATCTTCAGATGCCGCGATGAGGATGCGCCGGGCGATGAACTTCGGATCCTCGCCTGCGTCGATCATGCGTGCAAGCCAATACACGGCGGCATCCGGATCGCTTCCGCGCATCGACTTTATGAATGCCGAGATGATGTCGTAGTGCATGTCGCCGTCTTTGTCGTAGGGCAGGCCGCGCCGAGGATTGGCCGTGCGGACGTCCTCGAGGCTGATGGGCATGGCCTCCCCGGGTTTCGGCACCGGGACACCATCGGTATCGGGGCGCGTCAGAGCAATCTCGCTCGCGAGCTCGAGCGTCGTGAGGGCGGAGCGTGCGTCGCCCGCCGCAAGCGTGCAGATGGCCTCGACGACCTCGTCTGTCGCCGAGAACTTGCCATCGAGCCCCTTCGGCGAAGCGAGCGCACGGCGCACGAGCTTGGCGACGTCGTCGTCTGCAATCGGTGTGAGCTCGACCACGCGCGCCCGGGAAAGCAGCGCCGTGTTCACCTCGAAATACGGATTCTCCGTCGTCGCACCGACCATGATCACGGTGCGGTTCTCCACGGCATGCAGCAGGGCGTCTTGCTGCGAGCGGTTGAAGCGGTGAATCTCGTCGATGAACAGAATCGTGCGGCGGTCGTAGGCCATAAGCCTGCGGCGCGCATCCTCGATGACTGCTCGAAGATCCTTCACCGTTCCCGTCACGGCAGAAACCTCGACGAACTCGCTCCGCGTATGTGCGGCGATGATGTGCGCAAGCGTCGTCTTGCCCGTGCCTGCAGGCCCGTAGAGGATCACGCTCGAGAGCACGTCGTGCTCGATCGCGGCGCGCAGCCATGACCCCTTCCCTACTGCCTGCTCCTGGCCGACGTAGTCATCGAGGGTCTCCGGACGCATGCGAACCGCAAGTGGCGCGTTCCTAAGCGTGCGCTCGACTTCATCCTGTGAGAACAGCGTTTCCATATACAGCAATCAACTTTCAGATGTCGGGCATTCCTGGGCACGAGCCCAAGACTGCCACCCAACGCAACCGACCGCCCGCGCCCTTGCAGCGAGCGAGCGAACTCCCGACCTCAGCGCGCCTCGTTGATATAGGCGCGCCGCGGGAAATGAATATCTGGGAACCAATGTTGCGCAAGCTCGGCGAAGTAGCCGTCCGTCATGCTCGCGATGTAATCGACCACGGTCTGATCCGGGTCGCTTTCCCAGTCGTAGACCCGTTCATAGTGCGAGAGCTGCTCGGACACGCGGCGGATATGATGGCGGAAAATGAAACTCGACTCATCGCGGGCGGCAAGATCTGCCAGGCAGCGCTCATACATGAGCTCGAATGCCCGCGAGAGCAGCTCGGCGCGCTCGCCCTCGATACCGCTCGAACGATAGATTTTCGCGTAGTTCTCCGCCTTCGCACGTCGAATCTCGGCAAAGAGCTCCTCGCTCATCTCGATGCGGTCCTTACCGTAGCTATGGGCGATGATGTCTGCCGAGGCGTGCGTCAAAATCCAGGAGTTATAGGCGCCCCCGAGGCCGTCCTCGAACGCGTCGCCCGTGAGCAGACCCGCCTCGATCGCATCCTGGCGGTCGCGCCCCACATAGGCGATGATGTCTGAGATACGCACGACGCAGCCCTCGAGTGTCATGGGCCGGAGGTGCGCGATGGCGTGGCCGCCCTGCGTGTAGCAGCTCTCGACCGCTTCATCGAAAGCGTCGAATCCAGAGAGATTCGAAAGCTGGAAGACGCGCTGCTCGTACTCGCCGTTATGACAGAGCACGCCGTCGAGCGTCTGAAGCGTGATGTTGCGCCCGTAGAGCACGTCGAGCACGCGCACCGAATGCACGTTGTGATGGAACCAGCGCCCCGTGCGCGCATGGAAGACGTCGTTCAGACAGCGCTCGCCTGCGTGTCCGAAGGGCGTGTGACCAAGGTCGTGCCCGAGACCGATCGCCTCGATGAGGTCGCAATTAAGGCCGAGGGCGTAGCCGATGTCGCGCGCAATACGGGCTACAAGCTGCACATGGAGGCCACGCCGCGAGAGGTCGTCGTTGGCACGGAACGAGAAGACCTGCGTCTTCCCAGCGTAGCGGTTGTAGGCGGGCAGGTGAAGGATCTTCTCGACGTCGCGCACATAGGCCGGGCGCCAAAAGTTGGCCTCGTCCGATGCCCGCGCCTCGCGCCGGAGCGCGTCTGCCCCACGGGCGCGATATGGGTTCTGCCATCCGTGTGCGCGGTCCTCTTCCATGCGCTCGACGAGCTCCGGCGAGAGGGCATCGGGGATGGCGGCCATGCGTTCGCGCACCGCCTCGATATCCCGCCCTGTTCGCGTTGACATAGCACTCCCCTTTCCGCTCATATGCTTCGCCCCTATCATCGCACATCGCCCAGACAAACGCGGGGCGGCGTACTGAAAACCCGAAGGAAGGCATCTGGTCCCCGAGCTCAAGCGATCACTCCCCCGAAAACGTCGTCATATTCGGCTGTTATTTCATCTAAGCGCTGGGAAATACCCGAACAGGCCGACGTCGCGGAAGCGTGAATCTCTCCGCTGCCGACACTAAAGCAACGTAGCGATCCAGAGGATGAGAAAAGCGGAACCGAAGAAGGGTATGAGTGGCAAGCTTGGGCGCCGCATGACGGCCGC
>CAJLVH010000067.1 GCA_905210055.1 uncultured Enorma sp.
GAGAGCCGCCAGCGGCCGCGTTCCTCCTCGGGCAGCTGCGATTCGTCGGGGCCACCGCCGAGTACGGAGGCGATGCGCGGGCGGTCGTGGCTTCCGAGCAGGTTGAGGCTGCAGCGGAGCGCCTCGGGCGGGTAGTTCTCCGCGAGCGCCTCGATGCGGTCGGCTGCCTCCGCGGCAGGGATCGCATCGAGGAGGAAATCGAGTACCATGGAACGGAAGGGGTAGTTCATGGCGGCGTCGAGCTCGTACCCCAAGAGGTAGTGGCGCGGCATGCCGTAGCTGATCTTGTTGGATGCGTCCTCCCAGACCTCGCCGATGAGCACGGCGTCGGGCTTTTCGTCCAAGAGCACGTCGCGGATATCGGTGATGATCTGCTCGGTGAGTTCATCGGCCACATCGAGGCGCCAGCCGCGCGCACCCGCCTGCGTCCAATGGCGGATCACGCCGTGTTCGCCGGCGATGAGTTTGCGTACGGTGGGAGAGGTGAGGTTGAGGTCGGGCATGTTGCCGATGCCCCACCAACAGGCGTAGCTGCCGTCGGCGTTGAAACGGTACGCGTCGCGCCAAGGGGAGTCCTCGCCCGCCCATGCACCCGGCTCGGGGTAGGTGCCGTAGCGGTTGAAGTAGACGGAATCGTCGCCCGTATGGTTGAACACGCCGTCGAGGATGATGGATATGCCGCGCGCCTCGGCTTCGCGGCAGAGTTCGCGGAAATCCTCCTCGGTGCCGAGCATCGGGTCGATCTTGAGGTAGTCGGCCGTGTCGTATCGATGGTTGCTCGCCGCCGCGAAGATGGGGTTCAGGTAGAGCACGGTGAAGCCCATCTCGGCGAGGCGGTCGAGGTCGGCCGTGATGCCCTTGAGCGAGCCCCCGTACATGTCCCAGCTCGCGATGGAGCCGTCCTCGTTGCGGTCGTAGACGGGCGGTTCATTCCAATCCTCTACGATGCGCCGCGGCACGCCCTTGGTGGGGTGCTCGACGAGCGCCCGTTCGCAGCGCTCGCGCCACGCGGGGTCGCGCCGGTAGCGGTCGGGGAAGATTTGGTAGACCATGCCCTGTTCGTACCAGGTGGGACGAAGCTTGCGGGGCTGGAAGACGGTGATCTGGAACGACGGGCAGTCCGGATAGGTATACACCTGTCCCACGCCGCCGGTCTTGCCTTCCGGGGCACCGAGGTAGAGGCGTCGCGTGCTATCGGGAGCCTCCACGGCGATGTTGAAGCGGTACCACATGAGCGCGGGCTCTGGGCAAAGGAGCGTGCAGGTGAAGATGCCATCGGCGCGGCGCTCGAGGGGAACGATGGTCTCGCCGCGCCCGTCGACCCAGACGCGCAGGTCGATGGCGAGGGCGTGCGCCGGGACATCCTCGGCACGCACGGAGAGCTCGACCGCGCTCCCCGCCTTGACGGCACCGAAGGGGAAGCGGTAAGCAATGTCACGGCTGTTGTGAATGAAGTTCATAGTCTGTTGGCCTATCAGGTTGCTGAGCTTGCGAAATAAGCGCACCAAGTATACCTGATGCCATCGTAGACGAGAAGGCCACCATGATCGTTGAGCATATCAGCTACAACCGGCTTGAGGAGCGCTATGATGCCGCGATCTTCACCGAGTCGATGCCCGAGAACATGTCGCGCGTCTATCATGCGCGGAAGAACGTTCAAGATTACGTATTTCCCGATGGCGCTGCCGAGCGGTCGGTGGAGCGCCGCTTTGCGGAGGATCTGGATGCAGCCGACGAGGTGGTAGTGTATGCCAAGCTGCCGCGCTCGTTCCAGATTCCCACGCCCGTGGGCGGTTATGCTCCCGATTGGGCGATCGCTTTCAAGCGCGATGCCGTGAAGCACGTTTCTTTGTCGCCGAGACGAAGGGCTCCATGGAGTCCATGCAGCTGCGAGGCGTTGAGCGAGCTAAAATCGCCTGCGCGCGCAAGCTCTTCAACGAGATGAGCGATGTTGACGTTCGCTATGACGCGGTGGATAGCTACGAGAGCCTGTTGGAGTTGGTACGCTCGTCGTAATTGGGTTGAGTCTGGGGAGCCTTCTACGCTAACGCCTGCTGCGATTATAGGCGCATAGCATGAGCGCGAGGGGCGGGGTGCCCCTCGCGCTCGGATGGTAACGAACGCTCCCGCCAAGCAGGCGGGCTGGATGGATGATGCGGCTTACGAGCGCTTACGCGTCGTACGGCGAGCCGTGGTCTTCGCCTTTGTGGCGGAAGTCTTGGTCGCGGCGGGCGCGGTGGCGTCGGCCTTCTCGGTTGCAGGCTTCGCGGCGGCCGGTGCGGATGCGGCCTCTGGAGCCTGCTTCGCTACTGGCGCGGTCTTGGCGGCAGCGGTCGTGGTGGTTGCCGTCTTCTTCGCGGCTGTGGTCCTCGTCGCGCTCGTTGTTGTCTTGGAGGCCGTGGCCTTCTTCGCCGTGGCAGCCTTCGTGGTCGAAGTCGCCTTCGCCGTCGTCTTCTTGGCAGCAGCAGTCGACTTCGAGGCCGTGGTCTTCGTCGTCGAGGTGGCAGTCTTGGTCGCGGTGCCCTTCCGCGTCGTCGTGCGCTTCTTGGCTGCGGGCTTCGCCTCGGGCTCGGGCTTGACCTCGGCTTCCTGCTTCGTCTCAGCCTTGGGTTCCGCCTTCGGCGCTTCATCGGTCTTCGGTGCCGGCTGCGTTTTCACGGTGGCTTCCGCCTCGGTCTCGGGAGCAGCCTCGACCTTCGGCTCCTCCGCCTTGGCCTCAACCTCGGCCTCGGCCTCGGCCACCGGCTCCACGACGGGCTTGGGCGCAGCCTTCGTCTTCGGCTCCTCCACGACCGGCGGGAACGCGTCGGTATCTGGGCGCAGCCAGCGGAAGAGGTCGATATAGGCATGTGCGCTCTTCGCCCAGCTGAAATCGCTCGACATGGCGTTCTTCACGAGCGTATCGAAGCCGGCGCGATCGTCCCAGAACAGGCGCGCGCCGCGGAAGACGGCGTCGCCCATCTCCTCGCCGTTGAAGTTCGCGAATGTGAAGCCCGTGCCCTCGCCGGTGAATTGGTTGTAGGGCTGCACGGTGTCGCGGAGGCCGCCCGTCTCGCGCACCACGGGCAGGGTGCCGTAGCGCATGGCGATCATCTGCGACAGGCCACACGGCTCGAAGAGCGACGGCATGAGGAACAGGTCCGCGCCGGCGTACATGCGGTGGGAGAGGGCGTTGTCGAACGTGATACGCGCAGCGCACGTGCCGGGATACTTGTTGGCGAAGTAGCGCACCGGCTCCTCGTAGTCGCCCGTGCCGAGGATCGCGACCTGCACGCCGCCCGAGAGGATGCGGTCGAGCGCGTAGGTGACGAGGTCCATGCCCTTCTGGCGCGTAAGGCGCGTGACCATGACCATGAGTGGGCGGTCGTCGCGCACCTCGAGCCCGAGCTCCTCCTGGAGCGCTCGCTTGCATGCGGCCTTGCCGGACATGTCGGAGAGGCTATAGTTCGCCGTGATCATGGGGTCAGTCGCAGGGTTCCACGCATCCGTGTCGATGCCGTTCAGGATGCCTTGGAGCGAGATCGAGCGGTCGCGCAGGATCCCGTCGAGACCCTCACCGTATTCAGGCGTCTGGATCTCCTGCGCGTAGGTCGGGCTCACCGTGGTGATGGCATCTGCATAGTGCAGCGCGCCCATCATGAAGTTGATGGAGCGGTCGTCGCAGCGGAGCTGGCTTGCTGCGGCGGGGATGTGCGCGAGCCCCAGGATGTCGTTCAGGATGGTGTCGGAGTACTGGCCCTGGAAGGCGATGTTGTGGATCGAGAACACCGTCTTCACGCGCTCGTAGAGTGGCAGCCCCTGGTAGAACTCGCGCAGGAACACGGGAGCGAGCGCGGTGTGCCAGTCGTTGCAGTGCAGCACGTCGCACGTGAAGCCCTCGGGCAGGTGCTGGAGGCTCTCGCAGATGGCCTTCGAGAAGAACGCGAAGCGCTCGCCGTCATCGAAGAAGCCGTACGGATAGCTGCGGTTGAAATAGTGCTCGTTATCGACGAAGAGATAGATCACTCCGTCTTGGTCGAGTCGCTCGAGCCCGCAGTACTCGTTGCGCCATCCCAAGCTCACGTAGAAGTCGCACAGGTGCTCCATGCGGCTTTTGTATTCCTCGGCGATGCTGCCGTACTTCGGCACCATCACGATGACCTCGGCACCCGCCTCCACGAGCGCGCGCGGCAGCGATCCTGCGACATCGCCCAGGCCGCCCGTCTTCACGAAGGGCGCCGCCTCCGCCGAAGCGAGGACGATCTGCATCTTCTTTTCTGCCATGGGTACCCCCTCGGTATATCGAATGTCGAACAGCTTGCCTCGCAACGTGTGCGTCGTGCGCCCGGTGCGCGGTGCCGTTCCAAAACCGCCGCCCGGATGCCCGGACGGCGGTTTCATTGTAGCGAAGTTGCCGCGTTCGATGCCAATTTAGAGCATCTGGTTCTTGCCGACGACGAGGATCGCGTCGGGCGTGCCACGCAGCTCGGTGTTCGCGGGCACCGTGTTGCCCTTGTCGAGGATGGCGTTCTCCACGCGTGCGCCGCTCTTGATCACGCAGGACTGCATGATGATGCTGTTCGTGACGCTCGCGCCGCTCTCCACGATCACGCCGCGCGCCAGGATGGAGCCGCGCACCGTGCCCTGGATCTCGCACCCGGCGGAGATGAGCGAGTTCGTCGCGTTGCTACCGGTGAAGTACTTCGCCGGCGGTGCGTCATGCGCCTTCGTCATGATCGGGCGATCCTTGCGGAAGAGCTGGTCAGCGAAGAGCGGGTCGCGCAGCTCCATGCTGCGGTCGTAGTAGGTCTTCTCGTTGAAGATGCCGATCGCGTAGCCCTTGAACTCGTAGCTGCACACGTCGATGAGGCCGAAGTCACCAGCGATCGCCTCGAAGATGTCAAGGTAGTCGGCGCTCTGGTAACGATCGATGATCTGCAGGAGCACGTCGCGGTTGATCACGAAGCAGTCGATGAACTTGTTATCGCCGTACTCGCAGCCCGGTTCCACCTTCTGCACGCGGCCACGATCGCCGATGATGAGGCGCGAGCAGTCCGTGTGCTTGCGCTCGGCGTTCACGTAGACCATGGTGATTCCGGCACCGGAGCGCTCGTGCGCGTCGATGATCTCGTCGAGCTCGAGGTTGAAGATGATGTTCGACGCCATCATGACCACGTAGGGCGCCTCGGAGCGCTCGAAGAGCTCCTTGTTGGAGATGATGTCGCGCAAAAGGAAGCGCATGCCCTGCTTCGTGGTGCCGTAGGGGTTGCCCGGAACGGGGAAGAGGCCGCCCTTCTTGCGGTCGAGCATCCAGTCCTTGCCGTGGCCCACGTGGTCCAAGATGGAGCGCCAGTTGCCGGGCAGCACGAGGCCGACGGTCCTGATGCCGGCGTTCGCCATGTTGGAGAGCGGGAAGTCGATCAGGCGATAGCGACCCATGAACGGCACGGAAGCGATGGAGCGGTTCTCCACGAGCACGCTCTTCTCCGTGCTCGAATAGTTAGCGGTGATATAGCCGATGGCCTTCTGGTTGATCATCGGTTCATTCCCCCTTCCCGATGACGACGTCGTTTCCGACGACGGCCGTATCCTTCGTGGTGTCGACGGAGCCGAGCTTCACGCCCTCTTCCACGACAGCGTTTTCGCCCAGGATGGCGCGGCTCACGTATGCGCCGCTCTTCACCACGGCACCGGGCAGGAGCACGGAGTCCTCGACGACGGCGCGCTCACCCACGTACGCATCGGTGGAGATGATCGAATGGCGCACAGTGCCGAGGATCCGGCAGCCGTTCGAGATGAGGCAGTCATCCACGTTGCCCTCTGGCCCGATGTAGTGCGGCGGGCGCGTCGCATCGTTCGACATGACGGGCACGACGTTGTCGAAGAGGTCGAATGCCGGGTTCTGGCCGAGCAGGTCCATCGAGGTCTCATGGTAACTCGCGATGGTGCCGACGTCGCGCCAGAAGCCGTGGAACTCATGGACGAAGAGGCGCTTGCCCTCGGCGAGCGCGTTCGGAATGATGTCGCCGCCGAAGTCGTGACTCGAGCGCTGGTCGATCGCATCGTCCTCGAGCGTCTTGATGAGGAAGTCGGCGGTGAAGATGTAGATGCCCATGGAGGCGAGATTCGAATCGGGCTTCTCGGGCTTCTCGGTGAACTTCACGATGCGGCCGTCCTCGTCGGCGGTGAGGATGCCGAAGCGGCTCGCTTCCTCCCAGGGCACCGGCATGACGGCGACGGTGAGGTCCGCGCCGTTGGCGATGTGCGAATCGAGCATGGCACGGTAGTCCATGCGGTAGAGGGCGTCGCCGGAGAGGATGAGGACGTACTCCGGGTCATGGCTCTTGATGTAGTCGAGGTTCTGGGTCACGGCGTCGGCCGTGCCGGCGTACCACGTGCCGCCTTCCTGCGTGGCGTAGGGCGGCAGGATCGATACACCCGCGCCCTTCTCGTCCAGATCCCACGCGCTGCCCGATCCCAGGTAGGCGTGCAGCTGGTAGGGGCGATACTGCGTGAGCACGCCCACCGTGTCGATACCGGAGTTCGCGCAGTTGGACAGCGTGAAGTCGATGATGCGGTACTTTCCGCCGAACGAGACCGCGGGTTTTGCGATCTTCGATGTGAGCGCCCCGAGCCTCGAACCTTGCCCTCCTGCGAGGAGCATGGCGATGCATTCCTTCTTGCTCATCGTGTGTTCCCTTCAGATTCCGTGCTGTATAACCTTTCTAGCCCGGGAGGCACCCGGGTAGTTGCCACAACGTCGATCGCCTGTCCTTACATCACGCTCCCCAGATCTCGTCGCGGTATTCGCGGATGGTACGGTCGCTCGAGAACCAGCCGGAGCTCGCCGTGTTGTGGAGCGCCCTGCGGTTCCAGTCCATGTGGTCGGAGTAGCTCTGGGTGAGCTCCTCCCACGCCGCCACGTAGGACGCGAAATCCTTCATGACGAGGTCATGGTCGTTGCCGTTCATGAGCTCGTTGAAGATGCTCTCGAAGTCGCCGGAGAGGGCGGAGAACGTGTCGTCGGTGAGCTCGTCGATCACGCGGCCCAGGCGTGCCGGGTCGTTGTTGTACATATCCCATGCGAAATGCATGCCGCTCGCGCGAAGCTCGTCCACCTCGGGCGCGGTGAGGCCGAAGATCTTCTCGTTCTCGGCACCGGCGAGGTTCACGATCTCGATGTTCGCGCCGTCCATCGTGCCGAGCGTGATGGCGCCGTTCATCATGAGCTTCATGTTCGAGGTACCCGACGCCTCCATGCCTGCCGTGGAGATCTGCTCGGAAATTTCGGCGGCGGGGTAGATGAGCTGGGCGTTCGAGACGCGGAAGTTGGGGATGAAGCAGACCTTCATGACCTCGTTCACGCGCGGGTCGTTGTTGATGACGTCCGCGACCGAGTTGATGAGGCGAATCGTCTCCTTGGCGAAGGTGTAGCTCGAGGCCGCCTTGCCCGAGAAGATGAACGTAGTGGGTGCCACGCGGAAGTTCGGGTCGGCGAGGCGACGGTTGTAGATGTCCATCACCTTGAAGATGTTCAGGAGCTGGCGCTTGTAGGCGTGGAAGCGCTTCACCTGGACATCGAAGATCGAGTTCGGGTCGATGGTGAGACCGCACTCGCGCTGCACGTAGGCGGCAAGGCGCACCTTGTTCGCGCGCTTCGTCTCGCCCACGCGCTCGAGGAAGCTCGCGTCGCCCTCGAAGGCTTCGAGTTTGGCGAGCTCGGAGGCGTCGTCGAGCCAGCCCTCGCCGATGGCTTCGGTGATGAGCCTCGCGTAGGTCGGGTTCGCCTCCGCGAGAAAGCGGCGGTGCGAGATGCCGTTCGTCTTGTTGTTGAACTTCTGCGGCGTGAGGGCGTAGAAGTCCTTCAGGGTCTCGCGCTCGAGGATGTCGGTGTGGAGCTTCGCCACGCCGTTCACCGAGTGGCTGCAGATGACCGAGAGGTTTGCCATGCGCACCTCGCCGTCCCACAGGATCGCGGTCTGGCGCAGGCGCTCCTGCCAGCCGTCTTGCGTGCGGTCGAACGCGGCGTTGTAACGGCGGCTGATCTCGTCGATGATCTGGTACACGCGGGGCAGGAGCTTCGAGAACGTGGAGATGGGCCACTTCTCGAGTGCCTCGGGCAGAATCGTGTGATTCGTGTAGGAGATGGTCTTCGTGGTGATGTCCCATGCCTCGTCCCACTCGAGGTGCTCCTCGTCGATGAGCACGCGCATGAGCTCAGGCCCGCACATGGCGGGGTGGGTGTCGTTTGTGTGGATGGCGACGTACTCCGGCAGGAGCCTCCAGTCGTTGCCGTGCTCGGAGCGGAACGTGTCGAGCACGGAGCTCAAGCCTGCAGCTACGAAGAGGTACTCTTGCTTGAGGCGGAGGAGCCGCCCGTGCTCGCCGGCGTCGTTGGGGTAGAGGATGGCGCTGATCGCCTCCGCCTCGGCGCGATGCGCCTGGGCCTTCGCGTAGTCGCCGGCGTTGAAGGCATCGAGGTCGAATTCCTCCTCGACGGGCTCGGCGCTCCACACGCGGAGTTTGTTCACCGTGGTTCCACCGTAGCCTACCACGGGGATGTCGTAGGGGACAGCGAGCACGTCGTCGGTGCCCTCGGTGTGGTACACCATGCGGCCGTTCTCCTCGACGCCCACCACGTGGCCGCCGAAGCCTATGCGCACGGCCTTGTCCTGACGGCGCACCTCCCAGGGGTAGCCGTGGACGAGCCAGTCGTCGGTGGTCTCGTGCTGGGCACCGTTTTCGATTTCTTGCTTGAAGAGGCCGTAGCGGTAGCGCATGCCGTTGCCGTAGCCGGCGATGCCCTCGTGGGCCATGGAGTCGAGGAAGCACGCGGCGAGGTGACCCAGGCCGCCGTTGCCGAGCGCCGGATCGCTCTCGTACTCCTCGAGCGTCTCGAGGTTCGAACCGAGCTCCTCGAGGGCTTCGGCCACGAGGTCGTGCACGCCGAAGTTCAACAGATAGTTATCGAGCAAGCGTCCGATGAGGAATTCGATGGAGAAGTAGTACACGCGCTTTTGGCCGGCATCGTGCACGCGCTTCTCGGTATCGGTCTGCACGGCGCGCGCCTTGCTCGCCACGAGCTTTACGAGCGCCTGGAAGCGGTCGATGTCGCTCGTGTTCTCGAAGGGCTTGCCGGAAAGCGATGTGACCGACGATAGGTAGAGCTCCTTGAACTCCTCTTTGCTTTCGAAAATCGCGTTCATACAATCCTTTCTACCTGGTGCGCGGGCTATTCGCTCCGCGCGCCTGCATGGCTATCTCATCCTTCGACGGCTTGCTGCTCCGTCTTCGAAGTGGATGACTTCTTGGGTGCCGGCTTCTTCGCGCCGGCGGGCGCCTTCTTGGCAGGTGCCTTCTTCGCCTTCGGGCGCTCCGGCTTGGCGGACGGATCCCGGATGGGGT
>CAJLVH010000068.1 GCA_905210055.1 uncultured Enorma sp.
AGCGGGAGCGGCCGCCTGAGCACCGGCAGTCGGAACGGGATTCGGGTACTTCATGTGCGTTCCTCCTATCCCTCGTTCTTGGAGCTGCCCAGACGAATGCGCGGGTCGAGGAAGGCATAGCTCACGTCTACGATAAGGTTGATGACCATCACGACGACCACGATGATGGTCACACCGCCCATGACGATGGGCCAGTCGCGCGCCGTGATCGCGCGGTAGATCTCATATCCAACACCCGGCCAGTTGAAGACCGTTTCGGTGAGAATCGCTCCAGCGAGCATGGCTCCGAAGTCGATGCCAATATAGGTGATGACCGGAATCAGCGCGTTCTTGAGCGCATGGTGGATGATGATGGAACGCTTCGAGAGGCCCTTGGCCTTCGCAGTGCGAATGTAATCCTGGTTCATGACATCCAGGAGCTGGGAGCGCATGATGCGCGCCGTGTACGCGGTCGACACGGCCGCGAGCGTGAAGGCGGGCAAGATGTAGTGCATCCAGTCCTGGTACGGCGAGGCCGGTCCGCCCGCACCCGAGATGGGCATGGAGAACGCGCCTCCCGTCCACTCCTTCATGAGGATGCCGAAGAACCATTGCAAAAGCATACCGAGCCAGAACGCCGGGATTGCCACCATGACAGACGTGAAGAGCGTCACGATGATATCCCAGAACGAGTAGCGCTTGATGGCAGAGAGCACGCCCGCGCCGATGCCCATGACAGCCTCGAGCGCGATGGCGCAAAGGGCGAGCTTGACCGTGTAGGGATACTTCTCCGCGAAGATGCTCGTCACCGAAACCTTCTTCTGATACGACGTGCCCAGATCGCCCTGCAACAGGTTGCCCATGTAATGGAGGTAGCGGTCGACGAGCGACGTGGGGATGTAGTCGCCGTTCTCGTCGCGCAGAGCGTTTCCGTCCTCGTCCACCTGGATGAGGTGGTTGTTGATGCGCATGATCTCCTCGGTCTGCTCGGGCACGTCTCGCCCGCCGGTAATCATCCTGATGGGGTCGCCGGGCACGACGTTCTGCAGCACGAAGAGGATGATCGTCACGCCGAGGAAGACCGGGATGAACTGCAGCACGCGCTTCGCGATGTAAGTTCCCATAAGGTTCCCCTCTAATCGGGATAGCAACAAGGGCGCCGACCCTTTCGGGTCGGCGCTCCAACCGTCAAACGTATTGATTATACGCCAACTTTACGCCGAGACGAGCTCGACCTTGGTCATATCCGCCTTCTTCAGCGGATCGAGGTAGTAGTAGGCCACGTTGTCGCCCACGACCTGGGTGTGGGTGTAGAACATGAGCGGGATCATCCAGCACTGCTCACCAAGCGTGGCGTTGACCTCCTGGTACTTGGCGATGCGCTCGGCATCGTCGATCGTGGCGCGCGCGTCGAGGAGCGCCTCGTCGATGGCGTCGTCACCGATCTGGGAGTAGTTGTCGCCCGAGGTCGAGAAGAACAGCGGGTACATGAAGTTGTCCATGATCGGATAGTCCGCGACCCAGCCGCAGCGACCGATCTCGTAATCACCGATGTCGTAGCGATCGAGGATCGTCGTCCACTCGTTGGTGTCGGCCTCGGCGGTGATGCCGACCTCCTTGAGGGAAGCCATGACGACGTCCATCACCTCCTTGTGGCCACCGTCCATGTTGTAGGTCAGCTTGATGGTCGGGATGTTGCCATCGGGATAAATCTGGGCGAGGAGCTCCTTGGCCGCGTCCGGATCATACTTGCAGTACGTCCACACGCCCTCCTCATAGCCGTTGATTCCGGGCGGGACGATGTTGTCGGCCGGGGTGCGGGTGCCGTGGAAGACCTCGTCGCAGATGGCCTCGCGGTTGATGGCCATGGAGACGGCGCGACGGAAGTCGGCGTTATCCCACGGAGCCACGGAGCAGTTGATGGTGAGGTAGTAGGTCGAGGGCTCGCCGCCGAGCAGGAGCTGGTGGCCGGGCGTGGCGGTGTAGCCGTCCTCGGACTCGCCGTAGGTATCGCGGGCCTCGGGGATCTGGGTGGCGGGCACATCGCAGACATCGAGGTTGCCAGCCTGGAACTCGCGGTAGGCGGTCTCCTGGTCCTTCTGGATGATGAAGTTCACGCTGTCGATGATGGCCTTATCGCCGTAGTAGTCATCATAACGGACGATGTTGATGTACTGGCCGTCCTCCCACTTGCCGTCCATCTTGAACGGGCCGTTGCCGATGGGCGCGCGGAAGAAGGTCTGGAAGTCGTCGAGCGCCACGGCGGGCACCGGCGCGAGCGCCGGGTGCGAGGCAACGTAGGGGAAGTCGGCGTAGCTGTAGGCGAGTTTCACCACGAGGGTGTTGTCGTCCGGGCAGGTCACGCCGGTGAGCTCATCGGCCTCGCCCTTGGTGAAGGCGTCGTAGCCGTCGACCATCGCGAGGTGGTAGCCGATGCCGGAGGGCGACTCGGGGTTCGTGTTCGGGTCGAGAATGCGCTCCCAACCGCGCTTCCAGTCCGCGGCGACCACGGTGTCGCCGTTGTGGAAGGTCGTCCCCTCCTTGAGGTGGAAGGTGAACTCGGTGGCGTCGTCGTTGACGTCCCAGCTGTCGCAGGCGAGGGGCTTGATCTCCTCGTTCTCGAAGTCGAACTGCGTGAGCGAGTCGAAGAGCTGGAAGCCGACCTGCGTGCCCTGATCCTCCATGAGGTTGTACGGGTCGATGGAAGTCGGGTTGTTGATGTAGTAGCGCAGGGTACCACCGGTCGTGCCGCCGGTCGCGGCGCTGCCGCTGCCACCCGCAGTCGTGCCACCCTTCTGGCCGCAGCCAGCGAGAGCCGCGAGGGCGCTCGTCGCAAGCGCGCCGCCCACGAAGTGGCGACGATCAAGCATCGGCTGCTTCTTCTCGAAATCTGCCATGCTTCCTCCTTAATATCGGGCGGGGCTGACCCCCGCCGCCTACGCAGCGAACCACTCGCCCATGGCATGGAGGCGAGCTCGTGCTTCGCAATATGATAGCGGATTATTGACGTTTTGTAAGCGGTAAATGCATAAAACGTTCAGGAAAAACTTTAGCTTGACAAAGTCACGTAATACGGAAAAGGCCAGCCATTCCTTACATAACGCAAGGATGGCCGGCCAGCCACGTATCAATCAGGCACTTCATACCGCTATGCAACGAGTGCGGTGCGGCGAATACGCGATCGCATTGTTTCGAAACGATGTACGAGGCGTGTAAGCTCCGTGCAAACGTGCTTAGATGACGTCCACGCCTACGATGCCGCCCTGCGGGAAGAAGAACATGCAGAGCAGGACGCACACCGCGAAGACCACGGCGACGATGACCGTAAGGCGGTCGAGGTTACGCTCCATGATGCCCGTGGCGGCGTTCGCGTTGTACAGGCTGCTCGCGATCATGTCCGAGATGCCCGTACCCTTGCCGGAATGCATGAGGACGAGGGCGACGAGCGCAAGCGCAGAGAGCGCCCATACGATGAAGATGAGGATCTGGAAGAAACCCATGGGTTCAAACTCCTGTTGACGTGAATTCGGTCTAACGGACGGTATGGTACCACACTTGATGGGTTGGTTGGGGGTTGGTTGGGGACGGGTTCGTTCCAACCCATTTCGCAAGCACGGCAGCGCTTTCTATGATGGGTTGGAACGAACCCGTCCCCAACCAACCCATTAAAGCGCCAGGGCAAGCGCCTCTGCGATATCCGTCCCGCGATAGACATGTGTCGCGGCGCGCTCCGCCTCGCCGGTCGCGTTGAAGGCCACCGACGTTCCCACCAGCTCGAAGAGCGGAATATCCGAACGGCTGTCCCCGATGGCGATGCATGCATCAAAATCGATACCCCGGCTCACGCAGAGTTCGCGCGCATAGGCGCACTTGCCTTCGCCCTCGAGCGCCAAGGCGACGCCACCCGTGCACACACCATCTTCCATTTCTAGCTCTGAGCCCACATAGCCGTCGAAGCCATAGCGTTTGCATAGATAGGCCGCGACCACTCCCCAGGCAAGCGACGCGATATGCGCCTCCCCTCCTGCGGCATGCACTGCCTCGACCGCACGAGCAACGCCGTCGACGAGCGGCATATCTTCAAGCATGCCGGAGAGCTCTTCCGTGCTGTGGCCTGCGTAGCCCGCCGCGTCGATGCGGCAGACCTCGTCGTTATCGATCTCGCCGCGCGCGTAAGCCGCTTCAGCCTCCTCCATTGCCCGCCCGTGACCCAGCAGGTTCGCGAGATACGCGCCCGACGTCGCCCCACGCGTCAGCGTCCCATCGATATCAAAAAACACAATCCGCTTCATGCTTCCTCTCCTGTTCCATGGGTTGGATGGGGACGGGTTCGTTCTAACCCATTTCGCGAGCACAGCAGCGCTTTCCAAGATGGGTTGGAACGAACCCGTCCCCATCCAACCCACTGGCCGCTGCTCACATGGTAATACGTGAAATTGTGTTATGCCCAATCCCCGTTAAGCGCTCAATTTGCTTAACCGTGATGCCCGCAGCTCGGAGCGCGCGCAACGCGGCGTCTCGCCGGCTCTTCGGAAGCTCCTTTATTTGTTGAGGCTCCATTCCATCGAGCGCGAATGCCGCCGCCCGCGCCGCGTCTTCATCCGGAACCCTTTTTGAGACACGCGGATAATAGAAGCCGAAGCGACCGTCTGCGCAAAAACCGAGGAAGCCCTCGCGACCTCCGATCATGCTAAGAACGCGACGCGTATCGGTTATGCCGGATCCGCGCAGGTAATCTCCGTAGCTGCTCCACCGATAGCCATCGACCGATGCGATGCCGGCTTTCGCGGGATTCTCATGGATGTAGCGAACCGCTTGCAGCAGCTGCCGATTGCTCGTGACGGGAATGCTCCTGAATCGACCTTGAAATACGGCGCCCACGTGCCCCGACTTCTCGTTGAAGGTGCGCGCATACGCCGTGCCCAGCGCATGCATCGCATGGCTCAGCCGACTATCGGGGTCATCGAGGAGCAGATGAACATGGTTGCTCATAAGGCACCACGCGATGATGGCGATGCCGTCGCCCTCGGTCTTCTCACTCAGCAATTCCAGGAAGCGAAGCCGATCATCGTCGTCCTCGAAGAGCAGCTGTTTCCCGTTTCTGCGTAAAACGACATGATAGAACCCGGATTCCGATTGCTGTCGCGGCCCTCGAGGCATGGTCATCCCTCCCCGTACGCATCATTGGGCAACCTCCTACGATTGCGAAGAGGTCAAGCGTAGCGAAGCGTGCGCCGCTCACGGACACCGCTTCGGTGAACGGCCTGAGGAAGCCATAAAGGGCTATAGGATGCATAATCAACGTTCAAATGGGTTGAAACGAACCCGTCCCCATCCAACCCATCAGAAAAGGGGCCGCCAGCAGACGCTGACGACCCCTTGCAAGGCGATGGGTTGGAACGAACCCGTCCCCATCCAACCGTTATTCCTCGGTAGCGAGGATGCGACCGGTCATCTCGGCGCTCGGCTCGAGACCAGCGAGCGAGAGCATCGTGGGCGCGATGTCGGACAGGCGTCCGTCCTCGATGCCCGTGAGCTTGGCCTTCGGGTCAACCACGATGAACGGCACGCGGTTCGTCGTGTGCGCGGTGAAGGGATGCTTCACCCCTTCCGCGTCCACGTCGTACATGTGATCCGCGTTGCCGTGGTCGGCGGTGATGAGGGCGAAGCCGCCCTTAGCGAGGATAGCAGGGATGACCTTGGAAAGGCCGTCGTCCACCGCCTCGACCGCCTTCACCGCGGCATCGAAGACGCCGGTATGGCCAACCATGTCGCAGTTCGCGTAGTTCACGATGTAGAAGTCCGCCGCATCGGCCTCGATGGCCTGAACGAGCTTCTCCGTGACCTCGGGCTCGGACATTTCGGGCTGCAGGTCGTACGTGGCAACCTTCGGCGAGGGCACGAGCACGCGCTCCTCCCCCTCCTTGGGCTCTTCCACGCCGCCGTTCAGGAAGAACGTAACGTGCGCGTACTTCTCGGTCTCGGCCGTGTGCAGCTGCTTCAAGCCGTTCTGCGCGATAACATCGGCGAGCACGTTCTCGGGGAAGGTCTTCGGGAAGGCGACCTCCACGTTCTTGAACGTGTCGTCGTACTCCGTCATGGTGATGAAGTGCGAGAGCCTGGGCGCGACCTTGCGCTCGAAGCCATCGAAGCCGTCCTGCGTGAACGCACGGGTCATCTCGCGGGCACGGTCGGGGCGGAAGTTGAAGAACACCATGGCGTCGCCGTCGTGCACGCCCTCGTTATGGCAGGCGAAGGGCTCGACGAACTCGTCGCCGCGCTCGTCCTTCTCGTAGTACGCCTTGACGCCCTCAACAGGATCCGTGTCGGTGTCACTCGCCTGCGTGATGACGTCGTAGGCGCGCTCGACGCGTTCCCAGCGGTTATCGCGGTCCATCGCCCAGTAGCGGCCGGACACGGTCGCGATGCGGGCGTCGACACCGGTGTACTTGGAAAGCGCCTCGAGGTTCTCCTTGAGCGTCTCGATGTAGCCGGCACCAGAATGCGGATCGACGTCGCGGCCGTCCATGAAGCAGTGGAAGCGGATCTTCTCCACGCCATGCATGGCGGCAAGCACGGAAAGCACCTCGCCGTGGCGCTGCATGGAGTGCACGCCACCTGGGGACACAAGACCCAGCAGGTGAACGGTGCCGCCGATCTTCGCCACGTCGGACATGGCATGCGCGAGCGTGGGGTTCTCCTCGATGGAGCCGTCGATGATGGCGTTGTTGATGCGGGAAAGCTCCTGGAACACGATGCGGCCCGCACCGATGTTCAGGTGGCCAACCTCGGAATTGCCCATCTGGCCGGCGGGAAGGCCCACGTCCTCGCCCGAAGCGCCGAGCGTGGTGTGCGGGTATTCTTCCCAAAGCTTGTCCAGGTAAGGCTTGTTGGCCTTGCAGACGGCGTTGTTGTCGCCCGCAGGAGCGAGGCCGAAGCCGTCCATGATGACCAGGAGCGCAGGAAGATGACGCTCAGCCATCCCTACTCGCCCGCCTTCTCGACCATCGCGGCGAAGCTATCCGCCTTGAGCGAGGCGCCGCCCACGAGTGCGCCGTCGACGTCCTCCTTCTCGAGGAAGCCGGCGATGTTCTCGGGCTTGGCGGAGCCGCCGTAGAGCACGCGGATGCCGGAAGCGATCTCCTCGCCGAAGATCTCGACGAGGGTGGCGCGGATGGCGCCGCAGACCTCCTGGGCGTCATCGGCCGTGGCGGTCTTGCCGGTGCCGATGGCCCAGATGGGCTCGTAGGCGATGACGAGCTCGTCGCCGGAGGCGATCTCGACGCCCTCGAGGCCGGCCTTGATCTGGCCGGTTACGAACGCGACGTGCTCGCCGGCCTCGCGGGTCTCGAGCGACTCGCCGCAGCAGAAGATCGGGACAATGCCGCCCGCGATGAGCGCCTTGGCTTTCTTATTCTCGTCCTCGTCGGTCTCCTTGAAGTAGTCGCGGCGCTCGGAGTGGCCGATAATGCAGTAATCAACGGGCACGCTCTTGAGCATGTCGACCGAGGTCTCGCCGGTGTAGGCGCCAGCGGCCTCCCAGTACACGTTCTGGGCACCAAGCTTGATGGGGCTCTCCTTGATTCCGCCCTTGCAGGAAACGGGACGGAGGTCGACGGTCGGCGGGCACACGCACACCTCGACGCCCTCGGGGATCTCGGGCAGCGCGGCGACGAGCGCCTGGGCGAGCTCGACAGCTTCCGGGATCGCGTTGTTCATCTTCCAGTTGCCCGCGATGAGGCGGGTGCGCTTACTCTGCGTCATTGAGAGCCTCCACTCCTGGCAGGGGCTTGCCCTCGACGAGCTGCATCGAGGCGCCACCGCCCGTAGAAATGAACGTCATCTTGTCGGCCAGGCCGAACTTGTTCACGGCAGCAACGGAGTCGCCGCCGCCGATCACGGAGTCGCAGTCCTGGTTGGCTGCGATAGCCTCGGCGATCGCCTTGGTGCCATGGGCGAACGTGTCCATCTCGAACACGCCGCAGGGGCCGTTCCAGAAGACGGTCTTGGCACCCGCGATGGCATCGGCGAAGAGCTGCTCGGTCTCCGGACCGATGTCGAGACCCTGCCAGCCGTCCTCGATCTCGCCGGTCTTGGCGATCTTGGTGTTGGCGTCGTTCGCGAAGTCGTCGGCCACGACGTTGTCAACGGGAAGCAGGAAGTTCACGCCGTTCTTCTTAGCCTTGTCGAGCATCTCGAGCGCGCGGTCGCACCAGTCGTCCTCGCACAGCGAGTTGCCGATCTTGCCGCCCTGAGCCTTGGCGAAGGTGTAAGCCATGCCACCACCGACGATGACGGTATCGGCGGAGTCGAGCAGGCGGTCGATGACGCCGATCTTATCGGAGACCTTCGAGCCGCCGAGGATGGCGACGAACGGGCGCTTGGGCTCGCTGAAGAGGCCGGAGAGGGTCGAGACCTCCTTCTCGAGCAGGAAGCCGGCGACTGCGGGCAGGTACTGGGCGGGACCCACGACGGAGCCCTGGGCGCGGTGCGCGGTGCCGAAGGCGTCGAGCACGAAGATGTCGGCGAGGTCGGCGAGCTTCTTGGCGATCTCGGGGTCGTTCTTCTTCTCACGCTTGTCGAAGCGGACGTTCTCGAGCACGAGGACGTGGCCGGGCTCGAGCGCGGCGGCAGCCTCAGCAGCAGCCTCGCCTAAAAGATTAATCATGTAATTCACCGTTTCTTCCACCGTAGCGCGAGGCAATTCATAAGAAGGCTGCACGTCATAGGTTTCCTTTATTAACGGAAGCCCTCCAAAGTGGCGAAACAAATCAAAATAACGAGATGCTACAATCACTTTAGCTTCTGCCGCCAAACGTTTTTTCTCCGCATCTTCCATATCCGGAACCCGCTCTACATTCTCCACAAAAAGTAATGCAGCACGAATCGCCTCCCAACAATTCTCTTTAGTATAACCAAAGCGCGTATCATCGCTACTATCCTCATCACCTGCCTTATAAGAGCCTGAATAGTATTTCCGGTTAATTCCATTCCAATCCGTGTGGCTATGCCAGCAATCGGACATCATTTCAAAGATTCCTGTGTTCATTTTCCCCTCCACCGTATTCCAATATACAGGGAGCGCGTAATAAAGTTTACTATAAGTATTCCACAGGAAAGCACGAGCGTACGTAGCTTTTCCGAAGATTGTATCTTGCGTTACTGCCACACCTGGAGCTTTTTCCAGAAAGCTATCTCCAAATTTTACCTGATCGACACAAGAAGAGACAAACAAAGCTACTCCCACAAA
>CAJLVH010000069.1 GCA_905210055.1 uncultured Enorma sp.
CCTCGGCTTGGATATCGACGGCGACCCCGAGCAAGCGCTTGAGATCCGCCGGCGCGCGGCGATGGTCTTTCAATATCCCGACGATCAGATGGTAACGAGCATTGTCGCCGACGACGTCGCCTTTGGCCCGGAAAACCTCGGTGTGCCGTCAGATGAGATCGCGCGCCGCGTCGACTCCGCACTCGAAGCGGTGGGCATGACGGAGTTTGCCCAGGCAGACCCCGCCGCTCTCTCCGGCGGACAGCGCCAGCGCGTGGCCATCGCGGGCGCGCTCGCCATGGAGCCCGAGATGCTCATCTTGGACGAACCCGCGGCGATGCTCGATGCACATGGCCGCCAAGCAATCCAACACGTGCTGCACGGGCTTTCCGAACGCGGCATCACGATCGTCCACATCACGCACTTCATGGACGACGCCCTGGACGCGGATCGCGCCATCGTGCTTGGCGAGGGTACGGTCGTGCTCGATGGTACGCCTGCCGAGGTCTTCGCGCAGCGAGCTGCCATCCGAGCCCTCGGCCTCGAGCTGCCGTTCGCGCTGCACCTCGAGGATGCGGTCGCAGGCACAGCGCCGGATGCCGATGAAGCCGCGTTCGCGCCTGGGGTCAACTCCACGTCACATTCGGGCAGAACAAGGCAGGTGTTCTTGCAACCCGGCCCCATCATCGACCGTGTCCTGCCCGAATTTCCCGAACACAGTGGACGGCAACTAGCCAAGGAGCGCTCCGCCATCGCATTTGAGCACGTTTCATTCTCCTACGCGGACACCGAGCATCCCCACCGGCGCACCGGCCTACTCGCACGCCTGGGCGTGCACCCGCGCCGCCGCATGCCGCGCGCTGCGGACACTCTGCGCGGCGTCTCCTTCACCGTGCCGACGGGTTCGCTCACCGCGCTCATCGGCAGCACCGGATCGGGAAAGTCGACCACGGCAGAGCTCGCCTGCGCGCTCAAGCTGCCCAACACCGGCACCGTGCGCATAGACGGCATCGACAGCGCAGACGGCACGCGACGCGATGATCTCCGCGCCCGGGTGGGCTACGTCGCGCAACTCCCCGAACGCCAGCTCTTCGCCGAAACCGTCTTCGACGACATCGCATTCGGCCCGCGCAACCTCGGTCTTTCGGCTGAAGAAGTCGAGCAGCGCGTTTCCGGCGCGCTCGATGCCGTCGACCTCTCCCATGCCCCCGACCTTCTCGAACGCTCACCGTTCGCGCTTTCCGGCGGGCAACGCCGTGCCGTCGCCATCGCCGGCGTGCTCGCTATGCAGCCCACCGTACTCGTGCTCGATGAGCCCATGGCGGGTCTCGACCCCCAGGCTCGCCGTCGCATGCGGGCGCTCATGCTCGCGCTCAAAGAAGCCGGGACAACGCTTTTCGTCATCACGCACGATATGGACGATGTTGCCGAACTTGCCGACCACGTCGTCGCCCTCGACCACGGGGTGGTGGTTGCCGAAGGAACCCCGCGTACGGTGTTCGGCATCGACGAGGCGCTCTTGCCCGGCGTGCCGAGCGCGCTTGCCGCAGCGCGCCTCCTGCGCGCGCAAGGTAAGCTCGTCGAAGGCGACCCACTCACCCTCAGCGAACTCGCCGAGGAGGTGCGCCGTGTCTCAACGTGTTAGCATCGGCCGGTACTATTCCGTCGCATCGCCCATCCACGCGCTCGACCCGCGCACGAAGATCGTCGTCGCGACCGCATTCATGGTGAGCTGCCTTGCCGTGACAGACGCCATGGGGCTCATGCTTGCTGGCACTTTCGTGCTCGCTGCCATCGCTCTTGCGCGCGTGCCGATAGACAGCGTAATCGCGCAGCTTCGCCCCGTCACGTTCTTCCTTGTCGTGACGTCGCTTTTCAACCTGTTCTTCGTGCGCACGGGGAACGAGCTTCTCGCCGTGGGCGCGCTGCGCATCACCACTGGCGGCGTGGAGGCAGCGATACTCTATACCCTGCGCTTCCTCTTCCTGTTGCTTATGGGATCGCTGCTCATGCTCACCACACAGCCGATGGCGCTCACGGATGCCGCCGAACGGCTCCTCACACCGCTCGCGCGCTTGGGTGTGCCAGTGAGCGAGGGGATGCTCGTGCTCTCGATCGCCCTGCGCTTCGTGCCCACGCTCGGCGAGGACGCGCGCGCTATCGCGAATGCCCAGATTGCGCGCGGCGCCAAGCTCGAGGGAGGGCGCTTTCGCGACCGCATCTCCGCGTTCATTCCGCTCGCGGTGCCGCTCTTCTCCGCCGCGGTGCGCCACGCCGACCGCCTCGCCTGCGCTATGGAAGCGCGCTGCTACACGGGCGGCACCGGCCGCACCCACTATCGCGAGCTGCGCTTCCACCGCCGCGACGCCATTGCTGCGGTGGCTTTCGTCCTCTACCTGGTTGCGCTCATCGCTTTGTAGAATCACCTTGGCGACTCATCTGGGCAACACTTTGGGGACGGGTACGTTTGTGTCGTTTTCATCACAAACGTACCCGTCCCCAAAGTGACGCGCACGGCAACGTGATTAAATCCCGCCGCCGAGCAACCCGCGGAGCACCTGCTCGGGGTCGGCCGATCCGCCACGCGGCACGAGCGCCGTAATCTTCTTCTGCAGCTTGTACTCTGCTACCTGGTCTTCCAGCTCGCGCACGCGCACACGCAGCCGCTCGTTCTCGCGCTCGCGCTCCTCGGCGCGCTCCTTCATGTCGAGGATGCGCACCACGCCCGCAAGGTTGATGCCCTCGTCGGTTAGCTGGTTGATAAGCTCGAGCCGCTCAATGTCCGCCCGCGAATACAGGCGCGTGTTACCTCCCGAGCGCTTGGGATTCACCAAACCCTTCGACTCGTAGACGCGCAGGGTCTGCGGGTGCATGCCCGTGAGCTCCGCTGCCACGGAAATCATATACAGCGGCTTGTTGCGTTCGTCTTCGGCCATGGTGAACCCCAACCTTCGTTATCTTCCTGAGCGCATGGTTCCGCCACGCGCCCCTCTGCGCCTACGCGCTCGCCTTCGCCTGAGCCCGATATCGATCGATCTTCTCGCGGTAGCTGCGCGTATCCGATGCCATGAGCTTCTCGAACGCAGCGCGCTCCTCGTCGCCCAACCGCTCCGGCGTGCGCACCTCAATGGTCACGAGCAGCGCACCCGTGCGCCCGCGATGCTTCACGTCGGGCACGCCCATCTCCTTGAAGCGGAACGTCCTGCCCGTCTGCGTTCCGGCGGGAACACGCAACCGCACCGTCTTGCCAGCCGGCGTGGGAACGTCGATCTGGCAACCGAGCGCCGCTTCATACACCGAAATGGGCAGCTTGAGCGTCACATCGGCGCCCTTGCGCCCGAAGATGGGATGGTCGAGCACGTGTGTCGTGACGAGCAGGTCGCCGCGCGGGCCGCCGTTTACGCCGTATTCGCCGCGCTCCTTGAAGCGGAGCTGTCCGCCATCCACCGCACCTGCGGGAACCTTCACATTGATCGTCTGCCGCTCGTTCGACGACGCGATACGATACGTCACCTTTTGCGTGGTGCCATGGAATGCGTCCTCGGCGCTCACGTCGATGGTGAGCGACAAGTCACCGCCCTTACGCGGCCGGTTCGCCGCACGGCCTCCCATACCGCCGAAGCCCTGTGCAAAGCCACCGAAACCGCTCCCGCTGCCAGCTCCGCCCCCGGCACCACCGAAGATGGAGCTGAACAGATCGCTCATGTCGAAACCCGCGCCACCGCCGGTGCCAGCGTACGCTCCACCCGCACCCGGGATGCCCCCGAACATGAGCAGCTGGTCGTACTCCTTGCGTTTCTTCTCATCGGAAAGCGTCTCGTATGCTTCGCTGATCTCCTTGAATTTCTGCTCATCACCACCCGCATCTGGGTGGTACTTCTGCGCGAGCTTGCGAAACGCTGTTTTGATCTCTTTGTCGGAGGCGTCGCGCGACACGCCCAAGACATCGTAGAAATTCTTTTGCGCCATAACGCCTGCCTCCCTTCCTCTTGGAGCCTTGGACGCCGTTGCATCCCAGACCCGTCTCGAATGTCATAGCCTTTGGGGACCGTCCCCAATGTTAGAACGGGGCTTCGAAGGTATCCCGAAGCCCCGTAACCGTTACTCTTCCGTGCCTTCGGCCTGCGCCTCGGAGGCATCCGCTTCAGAAGCGGTACCCTCCTCCGTCGCAACCTCGGGCTCGGGTGCGGGGCGCTTTTCGCCTCCGCACGTCACCGTGACCATCGCCGAGCGCAGGATGCGGTCGGCCATGCGGTAGCCCTTCTGGTACACGTCGTTCACCGTCTCGTCATACTGATCCGGATCCTCGACACGACCCACCGCCTGGTGCTCGAGCGGGTTGAATGCCTCGCCCTTCGGGTCGATCGGCTCGACGCCCTCATGCGCGAACACGTCGAGCATCTTGGTGTGCACCGCATCAACGCCGTCGATGAACTGCGAGAACGTCTCGTCCAGCTCCTGCGAGCGAGCATGTGCGATCGCACGCTCCATATCGTCGAGCACAGGCAGCAGCGCGGTCACGAGCTTCTCGGTCGCGCGGCTCTGCTCGGCCAGGCGCTCGGCGGCGGTGCGACGGCGGTAATTCTCCCAATCCGCTTGCAAACGCTGCGCGCGTTCGTTCGCCTCGCGAACCTTGGCATCGGCGCCCTCGGCAGTCTCCTCGGCCTCAGCAAGCTGCTTGCGCACCTCGGCGAGCTCCTCCTGCGCCTGCTCGTACTTGAGCTTGAAATCGTTCTCCGCGGCTTCCTCGCCAGCGCGAATCGCCGCCTCGATCATCTCTTCCTCGGTCATGGCCTGCTCGGCGGCCGCCTGCTCGGGCGTATCGTCGTGCGTGGCCTCGACGACCTCCTCGCCGACGGGCTCTTCGACAACCTGCTCGTCGTCGATGACGTTGCCGTTCTCGTCCACGGCCTCTACTGGAATCTTCACGTCCCTCTCCTTGGAGTCATCGGGGGCGGCAGCCGCTGCCGCCCCGGTGCGAGCTTCACGAGCGGACATGATTACTTGTCCTGATCGTCGTCGACAACCTCGTACTCGGCATCGACCACGTCGTCATCGGCACCAGCTGCCGCGCTGCCCTCGGTGGCTTGCTGCGCGTCGGCGTAGACCATCTGCGCGAGCTTGTAGGCGACCTCCTGAAGCTTGTCGCCGGCGCTCTTGATGGCGTCGACATCCGTGCCCTCGAGCGCCTTCTTAGCATCTGCGATCGCGGCCTCGGCCTCGGCCTTCACGTCGCCGGGTACCTTGTCGCCCAGTTCGTTCAGGGTCTGCTCGGTGGAGTAGGCGAGGCTATCGGTCTGGTTGCGAACCTCGACCTCCTCCTTCTGGCGCTTGTCCTCCTCGGCGTGCGCCTCGGCGTCCTTCACCATGCGGTCGACTTCCTCGTCGGAAAGCGCGGTGGAGCCGGAAATGGTGATCTCTTGGCTCTTGCCGGTGGCCTTATCCCTCGCGGAGACCTTCACGATGCCGTTGGCGTCGATGTCGAACGTAACCTCGATCTGCGGCACACCGCGGCGGGCAGCCGGGATGCCGGTGAGCTGGAACTTGCCGAGGCTCTTGTTGTCGCGCGCAAGCTCGCGCTCACCCTGCAGGACGTTGATCTCGACGGACGTCTGGTTATCGGCGGCGGTGGAATAGATCTCTGTCTTGGACGTCGGGATTGTGGTGTTGCGGTCGATCATCTTCGTCATGATACCGCCCATGGTCTCAACGCCAAGCGACAGCGGGGTCACGTCGAGCAGCAGGATGTCGCTGCCCACCGTGGAGTCGCCGCCCAGGATGGCGCCCTGAATGGACGCGCCGCAGGCCACGACCTCGTCCGGGTTCACGGACATGTTCGGCTGCTTACCGGTCATGTTCTTCACGAGCTCCTGAACAGCGGGCATACGGGTCGAGCCGCCCACGAGGATGACCTCGGTGAGGTCGGAGAGCTTGAGGTTCGCGTCGCGGAGCGCGTTCGTCACCGGGGCCTTGCAGCGCTCGAGCAGGTCGTGCGTGATGCGCTCGAACTCAGCGCGGCTGAGGTCGTAGTTGAGGTGCTTCGGGCCGGTCGCGTCGGCGGTGATGAACGGCAAGTTGATGGTCGTCTGCTGCGCGGCGGAGAGCTCCTTCTTGGCGTTCTCGGCGGCGTCCTTCAGGCGCTGCAGAGCCATGGGATCCTGGCGCAGGTCGATGCCGTTATCGGACTGGAACTTATCGGCCATCCAGTCGATGACGCGCTGATCCCAGTCGTCGCCGCCCAGGTGGTTGTCGCCGTTGGTGGCGAGCACCTCGAAGACGCCGTCGGCGAGGTCGAGGATCGAGACGTCGAACGTGCCGCCGCCCAGGTCGAAGACGAGGATGCGCTGATCCGTGCCGCCCTTGTCGAAGCCGTAGGCCAGCGCGGCGGCCGTGGGCTCGTTCACGATGCGCTTGACGTTGAGGCCGGCGATCTTGCCGGCGTCCTTGGTGGCCTGACGCTGGGAGTCATTGAAGTACGCAGGCACGGTGATGACGGCCTCCGTAACAGGCTCGCCGAGGTACTTCTCGGCGTCGGTCTTCATCTTCTGCAGGATCATGGCGCTGATCTGCTCGGGCGTATAGTCCTTGCCATCGATCTCGGCGACGGCGCGGCCGCCCTGGCCTTCCTTGACCATGTACGGGACGGTCTTGATCTCGGAGGAAACCTCGGAGTACTTGCGACCCATGAAACGCTTGATGGAGAACACGGTGTTCTTGGGGTTGGTGACAGCCTGGTTCTTAGCGGCCTTGCCCACCACGCGATCGCCGTCGGAGCGGAAGCCCACCACGGACGGGGTGGTGCGGTCGCCCTCGGCGTTCACGATGATCGTAGGCGTGCCGCCTTCGAAAACGGCCATGGCCGAGTTGGTCGTGCCCAGGTCGATACCGAGAATCTTGCTCATGGTTAATCCCTTCCTTTGAGCCGAGCGAGCTGTGGCCAGCCGCCACGGCTCTTCCGGGCTGCTGCGGTTGCCGCAGCCCTTTTGTTCGTTCGGTCTTATAGTATCCCGTTTTCATGCGACCTATACCGCGCGATTCAGAAAATCTAAGTCAACACATATAAGATTTTCTAGTTGACGTAACTACAGGTATGTTGCCGCCGAGCGCCAGCGCATTGGAGTGCGCCCCATGCCACACGCCTTCGTTGCTAAAAAATGCCGAAACCGTCACAAAGGTAACGATTTGATGCCCTTCGGAGCGGTTTCTGCATTTTTTAGCATGGAAGCAAAAACGTTAGCCTTGTCTAACTCGGCGAACGGTAGAAAAAGGCCCCAAACGAGACTTGCAAATGAGCGCGCACGGGGTATATTGAAGCCACAAGTTCCGGGGCACCGCTAATCGGCTCCGGGCAAATCAAGAGGAGGATTACTATGGCTCATCCCGTTATTGAAGCCGACGAGTGCATCGCTTGCGGCGTCTGCGTCGACGACTGCCCCCAGGGCGTTCTGGAGCTCCAGGACGTCGCCACCGTGGTGGACGAGGACTCCTGCATTGGTTGCGGCGTGTGCCTCGACAGCTGCCCGTCTGGCGCGATCACCGAGATCGCTGAGGACTAGCGTCTAAGGTACCACCCTCTCGGGTACGAAAAGGGCTCCTTCGGGAGCCCTTTTTTGTTGCGGCGCGACCCGCAAAAGCGATAACAGCAGCCTGGCCCGATGCCTCCAAGCCGAATGCTTTCAGTTGAAAACCCACCCCGACGCTCGGCCGCGACATTAGAGCGGCGACCCAAGCGGAGGCAGCTGCTTGAGGTACGCCCACATGCGCTGCTTCGCATCCGCGCTCGCAAGCGCCGCCTCGAAGCCGCCGAGCGCAAGCACCCGCCTGCCCAGCACGCGCGCCACAAGCCCGCTCTCGAGCATCGCGACATTGAACTGCTCCACCTCCGCGAGCTCCTCGGCATACGCCTCGCGCATCATGGCAGACGCCGCATCATCGAGCAGCACGACCGCCTCGGGGTCGAGCGCCTCGAGCGCCCAACGGAACAACTCCGGCGGCAGCGGATCGCCCGGAGCGTAGGTTGCCGCCACGCCCTCTTCGCATGCACCGGCGACCGACGCGAGCGCGCAGAAATCTTCCGGCGCATACCCCAAGCGCTCGAGCGCCGCGCGCAGCGCCGTGCCGTCCCCACCGGAAAGCAGCCGCGAACCGCCGCGCTCGGCATCGTTGAGCTCACCTTTTACGAGGACGATCGGCGAGAAGGCATTTCCGCAGACGCACACCCCCCGCTTCTCGAGCCCCGCGAGCTCGAGACGCTTCATCTCGAACAGGGCGTTTCGTTTCTCCGCACTCGTCACCGCCATGCGCATTCTCCTTATCTGCGTCGTCCCCATCATTGTACGCTGCGGCAGACGTGTCCGACACGGCATGCGCCGAAGCGATAAACCGTTCGCGCGATGTGCTGCAAGAGAGCACAGCAACTGGGTATAACGTGACCGACTTTGATGAACCGCACCCGGAACGCACGGCGCAGCACGCGGAAACCGCCCGTCTCATGCCGGCTTCGTATTCCGGGTGCACACCGAACGTTCCAAGGAGGAACCATGGCAGCGATTACCGAGGTCAACGCCAACAATTTCGACAGCTTGCTCCAGGAGCAGCTCCCCGTCCTCGTCGATTTCTGGGCACCGTGGTGCGGCCCGTGTCGCATGGTCTCGCCCATCGTTGACCAGATCGCCGATGAGCTCGCCGGCCGTCTCGTCGTCGCGAAGTGCAACGTCGACGAGAACCAGGACATCGCCATGCGCTACGGCGTCATGTCCATCCCCACGCTCGTGATCTTGAAGGGCGGTGCGGAGGCCAACCGCATCGTCGGCGCGATGCCGAAACCCAAGCTCCTCGAAGAGATCGAGAAGGCGCTGTAACCACGCCTTGACACCCCGATACGTAGTACACTAGAGCCTCGGATACCCGGGGCTCTTTGCTCTTCGCATCGTTCGAAGGAGAACGGCATGCACGACGTAGGCATGAACATGAGCCAGCTCGCGATGAGCATGCGGCAAATCGACGACACCATCGCGCTCGCGCGCACCTGGTGCCACGACCTGTACCATGCGACCGAGTCCTTCGGCATGGAGCGCACCGAGGAAAAGCTCGCCGCCGCCATGAAGGCGCTCGACGAGGCGCGCGCCGTGCTCGAGAGCTACGAGGAAGCCATCGAGGCGGATCATAACGCCGTCGGCACCGTGCGGCTGGTGTAGCCCATGAACAAGCGCGCATGCCCGGGCGAGGTCGCCC
>CAJLVH010000070.1 GCA_905210055.1 uncultured Enorma sp.
CAACCATGCCCCGACGAACGACTGGATACGCCCCCTGCCGTGCTTCCTCCTAGGCTGATAAAATCAGCCGTACTAGGTACTGGTCTGGCGCATGCCTTGCGCATGCGCCTTTGCTTCCCCGCGCGAAGCGCGGGCGAAGCAATTTTCAAAAATCACGGAGGGGGGGGATGTTGAAAATTGAGCGGCGTATATGTGCGGAACCGCAACCTAAGCTCGTTCGAGTATTTCAACACTGCTGTTTCGATTCGAAACGACGTGACGCGTCTTGTGGCTTCGTCGGCGGTGCCGAAGTCTTATCGCTTCATCCTCGCCGTCCCCATGGCGGAGACGGCGCGAAGCTTGGTGTTCAATCTGGTTAAGGCTGATGCCTTCTACCCGAACACGGCTCGCAACGTCGAAGAGCGCAAGCATTACATGACGCTTGCGATAGCGGACTTGCAGCAGCTATACCAAGACCTGCAATGCCTTATGGCTATGAACCTTCCGGTGAAGGTCGCGAGGTTCGAAGCGATATCTGAGAGCATAGAGAGCGACATAAAGCTGATAAAGGGCGCTCGCGCGGGCGTGAAGCTCATTGGGAAGGGGTAAAATGGTCGCGCGTTGTCCCTTGGAAATCATCGCGTCAATTGGTGGCTGCGCTCCGTCATGGGCGGGTCTTCGTCCAACGCGTGCAATGTCAACAGCAACGGCAATGCCAACAACAATGCCCCGACGAACGACTGGATACGCCCCCTGCCGTGATTCCCAAGCCTTGCCAGACCGTGCGGTCATAAGCGCCGCGCGCCGTGCATTTGAGGAAGGAAGGGGCGACCGTCGGGCGCAAGCCCGTAAATATGCACCCCGCGACGGTTGCCGTTCGCTGCTTGCATGGCGCGGTTCTCGGCTTCCGACCGCGTTTCATGGTCAACCGTCAAGCGGCTGCTGGATGCCGGTTGCGAGCCGCGCGGGGTGCCCTCATGAACTCTGAAGAGCGCAGGGCTGCGCGACGCGCAAGGCGCGATGCCAAGCGCGCGGAGAATCGGGCTAGGCGCATCGAGGGATGCACGCTAGAAGCCGTCGCCGACCTCGATAACCTATACGATGCCGCCAACGGCGCTGCCGCTGGCGTTCGCTGGAAATCGAGCGTGCAGCGCTACATGGCGCGCGTAGTCCCAAACATCATGAGGGCGCGGCGCGACCTTCTCACGGGTGCCGACTTCCGCCGCGGCTTCATCGAGTTTGACTTGTTCGAGCGCGGCAAGCTGCGCCACATCTGCTCTGTTCACTTCTCGGAGCGCGTCATACAGAAGTCTTTGAGCCGTCACGCCCTCGCGCCCGCGATCTGGCCTACCCTCACCGAGGGATGCGCCGCGAACGTCAAAGGGCGCGGAACCGACTACGCGATTCGCCGGATGAAGCGGCAGCTTGTCGAGCACCACCGAAAGCACGGCATGGAAGGCTACATTTTGCAGGTCGATTTCGCGGACTACTTCGCCAACATCGACCACGGCGCTTGCAAGCGACTTATAGACCGCGCCATTGACGATGAGCGCGTTAAGCGCGTCATGAACGACCAGATAGACGCTCACGGCTCACGAGGCTTGGGTCTTGGGAGCCGAACCAGATTCTAGCCGTCGCCCTGCCGTCGCCCATCGACCATCTGATGCTGTCACTTCCGGGCATCTTGGCGAGCGGGCGCTACATGGACGATAGCTATTGCATCGCGCTTGACAAGCAGACGCTTTGGGACGCGCTTTCGCGCATCGAAGCGCTCTGCGACGATCTGGGAATCATCATCAACCGAAAGAAGACGCGCGTCGTGAAGCTTACGCGCGGCTTCGTGTTCCTGAAGAAGAGGTTTTCATATGGCGAGGGCGGGAAGGTTGTCGTTCGCCCGTGCCGTTCCTCCGTGACGCGGCAGCGGCGCAAGCTGAAGAAGCAAGCCGCGTTGGTCGCCAAGGGGATTATGACCGTCGAGCAGGTCAACCAATCCTACCAGTCGTGGCGCGGCAGCATGCAGCGCCTTTGCGCGCACGAGACGGTAAAGCGCATGGACGCGCTATACAAGGAGCTTTTCGGCTGATAGCAGCCGACATAGCAAGGTATCGAAGCCCTCGCATTCGCGGGGGCTTTTTTGTTGCGAGAGAAAGGGGAACACATGGCATTCACCGAAGAGGAAGAGGTCAAGCTTCGCGCGATCATCGCCATTTTCGACGGTCAAGCGCCGTCGCTCTCTAGCGATGTGGCGGCGAAGTGCCCCGCGCTTTTCGCGGCGTGGGACGGCGACGGCCACGCCTACGCTGAGGGCGAACGCGTGAGCTACGAAGGCGTTCTTTACGTCTGCCTTCAAGCGCACACGTCGCAGCCCGATTGGTCGCCCACGGCAGCGCCGAGCCTTTGGGCGAAGGTCGTTGAGTACGCAAGCGGCGGTGATGACCCGTCGAGCATTCCCGAGTGGGTGCCGCCGAGCAACGAGAACCCTTACCCGAAGGGCGCTGTCGTGCGCCATAACGGCAAGGTCTGGGAATCCCTCGTTGCTAACAACGTCTGGGAGCCGGGGGCTGTCGGCACCGAAACCGTCTGGCGAGAGGTGACGGAGGGCTGACGTGGCGGAAAGCGTTTTAGACCATGCAGCGGCATTCGGTGCCGAATGGTTCTTCGCGTTCCTCGTTGCTATCGGCTTCGGAATCCTCGCAAAGCAGTTGCTTAACGAGTACCAGCGCAACAACGAGCGCAGAGCGGAGCTTGAAGAGCGAAACGCAGCGCGACAGGCAGAGCTAGAGCTGAAGCGCGAAGAGCGCAAGCGCGACGAACTCAACGAGCGCGCGCAGCGCGACCGCGAGCGCTCGGAAATGGAAGGCCGTATCGCTGCGCAGATGGAGCGAAGCAACAACATTTCGGAAGGGCTGCAAGCCGCTATGGAATCTCTCAGGGCTTCCACGGCAGCGCTGCACGACGAAATCAGGGAATCGCGCGAGCATTCGCACGACATGGCAAACAAGGTCGATCACATCTATGACCGCGTAGACCTCATCTATGAAAAGGAGAGCTGAAATGATTAACTTCACCGCACGCATCAAGAACAAGACTTTTTGGCTGACGCTCATTCCCGCCGTCCTGCTGCTCGTGCAGGTGGTCGCCGCACCGTTCGGCTATCAGTGGGACTTCGGCGTTATGAACGATCAGTTGGCCGCAATCATCAACGCACTTTTCGCCGTGCTCGCAATTCTTGGCATCGTGACAGACCCGACCACGGCGGGCGTTGGCGATTCCAAGCAAGCGCTCACCTACACCGAGCCTAAGCGCGATGAGTAGGCTAAAGGCTATCGCCCTCGTGATTTCCGGCGCGCTCGCGTCAATGCTCTTCTGTGGCTGGCTCATTGTCGCCCACATCGAGAGCGACGCGGGCGCGCTCGCTGAAGCGCGTGAACAGGGATACACTGCGGCTGAAGAAGACCGCCTTGCAATCGTTGTCGATAGGCCGATTGCCGAGGGAAACAGCATGCCGCTATGGCTTCAGACAGACCCGCAATGGGACTACATCCCCTATGCGGGCGGCACTATCGGCGACTGCGGATGCGGCCTTACGTGCGCCGCTATGGCTATCAAGTACATGACCCTGCAAGACATTACGCCGCTCACCCTCGTATCGTTCGTGGGCGACGCATGCCTTACTGACGGCGTGAACGACCCCGGCAAGTTCTGCGCGTGGATTGCCGAGCATTACACGGAATACGGCATCGAGAGCACGCCGATTTCTTACGATCTCGCACCCGTCTTGCAGAACGTGTCTGACGGGTGGCTTGCCTTCGCGGGCATGAGCGGAACGCTCGGCGATAGAGACTACGGCGGGCATGTCGTGCTGATCTGGCGCGCGGACGATGACGGCTACTGGATACGCGACCCGGCGAGCGCCGGGAACTCTGCGCGCGCGTTCACGCTCGAAGAGCTAGAGCAGGTCGATTTCAGTTACTTCTACTGCATCAGAGGGGGCTTCTATGGCACTCAACGGCATTGATATTTCCAACTACCAGCGAGGGCTTGACCTCGCGCAGGTGCCTTGCGATTTTGTTATCTGCAAGGCGACCGAGGGAACCACCATCGTTCACAACACCTGCGACCCGTGGATTCAGCAGGCTATCAAGCTCGGCAAGCTCTGGGGCTTCTATCACTTCATGAACGGTGAAGACCCCATCGCTCAGGCTAAGCACTTCGTCGCAAGCTGCCGTAACTACTTCGGCAACGGCGTTCCCGTTCTCGATTACGAGATGTACGGACGAATCGGCACAGACAAGGCAAAGCAGTTCCTCGATTACGTCTACGATCAGACCGGCGTTCGCTGCATCGTCTACATGAGCCGTAGCGTTTGCACCGAAGAGGATTGGTCGAAGATTGCGCCGAATCACGCGCTCTGGGTTGCGCAGTATGCCAACAACAACCGCACCGGCTACCAGTCTTCGCCGTGGCTTCCAGATGGCGGCTTCGGAGCTTGGGGGAGCTGTGCAATCCACCAGTACACTTCGAATGGCCGTCTCGATGGCTTCAACGCGCCGCTTGATCTCGATATCGCCTACATGACGCGCGAAGCGTGGGGCAAGTTCGCCAACCCGTCAGGCTCGGCGACCCCTGATGTTCCGCCCGCAGAGGTCGCCGATCCTTCGCCGGAGGGCACGACGCTTGAACTGGCGGCAGCGGTCATGCGCGGTGAGTACGGCGTTGACGATGAGCGCCGCGAAAAGCTAGGCGACCGTTATCAAGAGGTGCAAGACCTCATCAACTACATTGACGGCGCTTCCGCTTCTCAGCTTGCAGACGATGTGGAGCGCGGCATGTTCGGCGTTGTGCCGACGCGCAGCGACGTTCTGGGCGACCGCTTCAGCGAGGTTCAGGCTATCGTCAACCAGAGGGCGGGCGTTGGCACTGCGCGCGTCTACACCGTCAAGAGCGGCGACACACTCAGTGAGATTGGTGCTTCGCTCGGCATCGACTGGCACACCATCGCAAGCAAGAACGGCATTGGGGCACCATATACGATCTACCCCGGCCAGAAACTTTCTTATTAGCGTTCAAGCGGGGCCCCTGACAAGGGGTGCCCCGCTTTCTGCCGTTATACGGGATTACAGCAAGCCGTCTATCTGGTGTTTTGCAAACACCAGAAATGGCTATTTCTGGCACGTCCCAACGACAACAAACCAGTTTTTCGATACTCTTACAACGCAAGTATCAAGTTGGATAGCTGCGCGGCTGGCGGTACTGGTGGAGTTCGCCGTTTTTCTCATAAGCTCCACCATCATTTCCAATGCGGACAAAGACGAGCAACAGCCCTTGTCCGCATTTCTTTTAGCCGTACGCGGAGAATCGAACTCCGAGCGGGGCGCTGAGCTGAGCAAAGCGCGTGAGCGTCTTTGCCAGCACAGCGCGCAAGGCGGCACAAGCTGCCGCAGCGAATACGCGGGATTCTCCGCGCCTCCACCATCTATTTCATGCGGACGATGGCACAAGCTGCCGCGCCCGCATTTCTTTTACGCATCACTTCCGTGCGCCGCGCTCGGTACGCAACAGCGCATCCACCAGCTCGTTGTCCTCCACGGAAGGCGAGCCCAGCGGCAGGCCGCACGCCTCGAAGAAGTGGCTGCCCGCAAACTGCCGGGCGCGGAACGAGTTGTGCTCGCCGTCGTCTAGGTAGCGCACGCGGCTGCGACAATCCGTCGTCCCGCAGAAGAGCGGGCCATGGTTCTGCACGTAGTGCAGATACACCGGATCATCCGACCACAACAGCACGCCCGCCATGTTCTCGAGCTCGTATGCCGTGGCATACCGCTGCCAGGCAGTCCCGCGCTCGCGCACATAGCGATCGAGAATCGATGCCATGCGCGTCACGCGCCGCAGCGTATCGGGAGCAGAGATGAGCGCGACGCTCAAGGAGAGGCGGTCGGTCGCCGCGGCATCGCCGCTGCTCCGCGCAGAGTCGCCGCCCAGCAGAGCACCGCCGCGCCGCGCGCCCGCAATGTTGTTACCGGATACCTCAGCATCCGCCCCTGCTACCCCGCAGAGCTCCCGAAGGCGTCGCACCGCGTCGGCCGCCTCGACGTCTGCCAGCACCACAGCAGGCACCGTGAGCTTCATGGATTCATCGGGAAAGAGCTCGATCGAGGAATGCGGCACCATATCGTCGAGGGCGATCGACGCGCGGAAGATGAGCGAGTCGTGCGCATGCTGCACATGGCAATCGAGCCCCTGCATGGCGAAGCTGCGCACCATGGAATCTGCCCGCTCGTTGATGACGTCGCGGCTGGGAACCTCGGCCACGCGCAGACCCATACGGTAGAAGTACAGGTCGAAGAGCGGCACCTGCACGCCATAGAACACGGTGCGGCGGCAGAATTCCGAGATACGCGCCACCGACCGTGTCGCTTTGTCATAGAGCTCGACGAGCATCGAACCCGTCGCCGGCCCGGACGTCGACCCTTCGCGCACCTCGACAACGCCGTCTGCGACATAGGGCGGGAACGTCCCCTCCTCTACCTGCACGACGACCACGCCTTGCTCGGCGTCTGCCGGATCGGCGATGAAGCGCACATCGAACGGCGGGGCGGGCGAAATGTGGCGGCGGCACAGCTCGCCGATGATCTGGCTGTAATCTGCCGCTAGGCGCGGAACCGGGCAGATGCGGGATTCGTTGTCCGAGATGCCGATCACGAGCCACCCGCCGCGCGAGTTGGCGAACGACGCGATGATTTTCGGCACCTTGGCGCGCACGCTCGCCGAAAACTCCTGCTTGAACTCAAGGACATAGCCTTCATCGAGGTCGGAAAGCTGGGCAAGATCCGTGTACGTCACCGTCGCCAGACCCTTGGGAGCGCCCTGTTCGTCTCGAAACGGACTGAACATCGCGCCGCCTCCTCTCGATGGTAGCCGGGGGCTTGGGGATGCCTAGCCTCCGGCGATGTTAAAACCCCCTGGGGTTATTTTACATGGATGCTTTCATTAGCTCAGCGCGGCGCGAAGGAGCTCGTTGAAGAGCTTGGGATTGCCCTGGCCGCGGCTCGCCTTCATGCACTGCCCCACCAGGAAGCCGAGTACCTTTTGGTTGCCGTCGCGGTACTGCTGCGCTTGGTCTTGGTAGTGTTCGAGCACTTCGTCCACGATAGGCAGGAGCGCTCCAGCGTCGCTCACCTGGCGCATACCGCGCTTGTCGACAATCTTCTCGGGATCTTCGCCCGTCTTAGCCATGGCCTCGAAGACCTCGTGCCCCTGGTTCGAGCTGATGGCATCGCTCGCGAGGAGCTTGGCCAAGCTCGAGACGTGCGCCGGCGCGAGCTCGCTTTCGCTAAGCGCGACGCCCGCCCCGCGCAGGTACGCGGGAAGCTCGTTCACCACGAGGTTCGCCACGGTCTGCGCCTCCTTGCCGGAGAGGCCCGCCGCAGCCTCCTCGAAGAATTCCGCCACCTCGGGGTCGCCCGCGATCTGCTCTGCGTCGGCGCGTTTGATGCCGAAATCGCGCACGAAACGCTCACGGCGCGCATCCGGAAGCTCCGGCAGCTCAGCGCGGCAGTGGTCGATGAACGCGTCGGTGAGGTCGAAGGGTGCCAGGTCGGGATCGGGGAAGAAGCGGTAGTCATCCGCCGTCTCCTTCACACGCATCACCACGGTGCGCTTGCGGCTCGGCTCCCAATGGCGCGTCTCCTGGTAAATCTCGCCGCCGGCTTCGAGCACCTCAGCTTGGCGACAGATCTCGTACGCCAAGCCGTCGTGCAGCGCTTTGAAAGAGTTCAGGTTCTTGAGCTCGGTCTTCGTGCCCAGCTCGCTCGACCCGCGCCGACGCAGGCTCACGTTGCCGTCGCAACGCATGGAGCCCTTCTCCATGGAGCAGTCGGATATGCCGAGCGTGATGAAGATACGACGCAGCTTCTCCATGAAGAGGCGAGCCTCCTCGGGCGTGCGCAGATCGGGCTCGGTGACGAGCTCGATGAGCGGCGTGCCGCATCGGTTGTAGTCGATGAGCGACTCCGCCGCGCCGCCGATGCGGCCTTCCTCGCCGCCCACGTGCACCATCTTGGCGGCGTCCTCCTCCATGTGGATGCGCAGGATCCGGATGGGCACGGTGTAGGAACCGTCCTCGTGGCGTTCCGGCAGCGCAAGCGAGGCCGTATCGTAGCCCGAAAGCCCGGCGAGCGCGCCAGCCTGCGCTGCAGCGCCGCCTTCAACGCCCGTCCCTTTTGTCATGACATTGGGGACTGTCCCCAATGTCAGGCCTTCGGGGAGGTCGCGCACCATGCTGGCGGAAAGGCCAACGGCACCGGCCGAGGCGCTCGCGAGACTCTCGGCCTCTGCTTCACCGAACGCGCCCTCCGGACGCTCGGCGGCGCCGCGCCCCGTCACCTCGAGGTCGAGTCGGCCGTGCATGGCGAACGCCACCGGACCCTGCGTGGTCTGGAAGTTCTTCGCCATATCCGGATAAAAGTAATGTTTGCGGTAGAACATCGAGTGCTTCTGGATCTCGCAGTTCGTGGCGAGGCCGGCCTTCACGATGTACTCAATCGCGCGCTTGTTCGGCACCGGCAGCGCACCGGGAAGTCCCAGGCACACAGGGCAGACGTTGGTATTCGGCTCGTCGTCGTGGCTGAGCTTGCAACCGCAAAACATCTTCGTTTCAAGCGTCGTGAGCTCGGTGTGGATCTCGAGACCGATCACGGCCTCCCAGTCCTTCAGAACCTCGGAAAGCTCCTTCATGCGAGCTCACCTCCCTTCCCGGCAAATGCAGGGGCCACGGGCGCTCCCGCAGCCGTCGCGGCATCGTCCGTGCGGCACGCACCCCAAGCCTCGGCGCATGCGCGCTCGAGCGCCGCGCCGAACGTCACAAGGCGCTCGTCCGCGAACGCAGGCGCCACGAGCTGAGCGCCAATCGGCAAGCCGGAATCTTCGCCCAACCCCACGGGCACCGTCACGCCGCCGTTGCCGGCGATGTTGATCGAGATGGTATACATGTCCGAAAGATACATCTGCGTGGGGTCGGAGATCTCGCCATGGCGGAACGCCGTTTGCGGCGCAGCGGGCATGAGCAGCACGTCCGCCTGCTCGAACGCGCGCGCGTAGTCTTCCGTGATGAGCGTGCGCGCCTTCTGAGCGGCGTAGTAATACTTGTCGTAGACGCCGCTCGACAGCAGATAAGCGCCGAGCATCTGGCGGCGCAAAAGGGCTGCACCGTGGCTCAGATCGCCCTTG
>CAJLVH010000071.1 GCA_905210055.1 uncultured Enorma sp.
AGCCAATAACCCCCGTCCCCTTTGGCTGGTTCCCGCCCCCGATGGCAGGGGGCATCCTCACACACCGGGCAGCACAATGGTGAAGGTGGTGCACTCCGGCGTGGAAGAGCACTCGATCGTGCCTCCATGCGCGCCCACGATCTCCTTCGCGATGGCAAGTCCAAGCCCAGCGCCGCCGCGATTCGTCGCGCGCGCCGCATCGAGCCGGTAAAACTTCTCGAAAATCAACTTGAGCTTGGGCTCGGGGATGGGGTCGCCCTGGTTCTCGAAGCGAACGACCACCCCATCGTCCTCGCAGCGTTCTGCCGAAATGCGGATGGTCGTGCCTTCATAGCTGTAGGCGATGGCGTTTCGCATCACGTTGTTGAACACGCGCGCCATCTTGTCGCCATCGATGAGCGCGCGGAGACCCGGCTCGCACGCGATCTCGACCTTCTTGCCCTGTTCGGAGAGGATGGGGTAGAACTCGTCGGCAACCTGCTCGAGCATGAAGCTCAAGTCAACATAGCCGCGCGTGAGCACGATATCGTGGAAGTCGAAGCGTGTGATGTCGAAGAACTCCTCAATGAGCGCGTCGAGGCGATGCGCCTTCTCCAGCGCGACGCCGGTGAAGCGGGCACGCTGCTCCACGGGAAGATCCGGAGCCTCCTCCAGCAGGGAGAGATAGCCGACAATGCTCGCAAGAGGCGTCTTGAGGTCGTGCGCGAGATAGGTTACCAGATCGTCCTTGCGCCGCGCCTCGTTGCGAAGCGCCTGCTCGCCCGCACGGCGCCTCTCGCGCACACGGTTGATGGCACTTTCAACCTCGAGATAGTCCCCATCGAGCTGATCCCAATCATCCGGATGATCGATGAGCCGCTCGGTGATGTGCCGCGCGATCATCGTATCCGCCTGCTCCTGACCACGCTCGAACCCGTACGCATAGAGCGAACGCCCCACGAAAAACGTGAGGCACACTGCGAGCGCGAGCAGAAACCCACAGAACATGAAGAGGTACCCGGCACTAAAGAACGCAGGAAACGGCGTGCCGCCCTTGAGGATGCCTCCCACAACGAGGACGAGGATCCACGCGACGCCGCCGAGCACCACGCAACGGCGCGCCTCGATGAAGCGGTCGGCGATGAGGTATCCCACGAACAGCAGAACGACGAGCACGAGCGGATTGTCGGCACCGAAAATCATGAGGAGCAAAAAGAAGAGCACCACCGTTGAAAGCAGCTTGCTCGCGGTGATCGCCAACAAACGGGATATGAAGGCGTCTCCTTCAGGCGGCACCGAGGACACCGAGCCGTTACGCTGCTGCTGAGGTGCGCTTTCGCGTGTATTCATGAGACCGTCCATCTCCCGGCTTCGCCGCTATCCCTCGATGGTGTACCCAACGCCCCAGATGTTCTTGATGAAGCGCGGGCTTTGCGCGTCGTCGCCGATCTTCTCGCGCAGATGCCGAATATGCACCATCACGGTGTTATTCGAGCCCTGCATGAACTCTTCGTTCCACACCGCGCGGAACAGATCCTCCACCGGAACCACGCGCCCGCGGTTCTCGGCAAGATAGAGCAGAATCGAATACTCGATAGGCGTGCAGCGCACGGGTTTGTCGTCGACCGTGACGGTATGCGCCTCGGGATTGATCTCGAGCCCGTGTACAGAGATGATGTGCGAACTGGGCACTTCATCCCGGCTGCCATAGCTCGTGTACCGACGCAGCTGCGCTTTGGCGCGAGCAACAAGTTCGAGCGGACGGAACGGCTTCACCACGTAGTCGTCCGCCCCGAGCGAGAGCCCCTCAATCTTATCGGCCTGAGCGTCACGAGCGGTAAGCATGATCACGGGATAGGTGTGATCCGCGCGAATCGTGCGCAGAAGCTCAAACCCATCGATATCGGGAAGCATGATGTCGAGAATCGCGAGGTCGAATTCCTGTGACATGATGAGGTTCGCGGCATCGGCGCCGGAATAGGCAAGCGTTACCTCGAAGCCTTCGTTTTTCAGATAGATGCCCACAAGGTCGGTAATGGTCTTCTCGTCGTCAACGACGAGGATACGCGTTTTCACCTGGACGCTCCTTTCCCCTAGCTGCCATTATTCCCGTCTACGCCGCCGCGTTGCACTCACGCGCCAGCTTAAGCAAGCTCTAAGGCTGGTTGAAGCAGACACCATAAGCTCTGCACAAGCTTTGCTTGCCTTCGTGATTCGCAAGGGTGAGAGTAGAATTGTGGAATGCCGAAATCTTGCGGCATGGCCTTTCCGCAGCGCTTCTCCTGCGCAAGCCGCCGCGAGGCGCTCGAGTTCGAACCGATCCTGGAGCCCGTCATGCATCGACCCCTCATGCGCCGCATCATCACCCTGCTGTGCGCCCTCGTGTTCACCGTGGGCGCTGGATTCGTGCTGCCGATGTCGGCGCATGCCGAGGTACTGCAGACGGACATCGTCTGCGGTGAGACCGCCGAGGAGCGCGGGCTTTCCGCAGAAGACCTTCCCGACATCACCGCCCCACATGCGATCGTGATGGATGACGAGGGAACCGTCTACTTCGAGCGCTCGGCAGACGAACAGGTGAAGATCGCGTCGCTCACAAAGCTCATGACGGCCATCGTCGCACTCGAGAACGCAGAGGTAACCGACACCATCACCGTCGATCACGCCGCTGCGACCGTAGGCGAGTCGAGTGCCAACCTGCGCGAGGGCGACACCTTCGACCTCAAGACGGCGCTCAAGGCGCTACTCATCCCCTCGGGCAACGATGCCGCCATGGCGATCGCTACGAGCGTCGGCGCGATCATGGATCCCTCGAGCGACGACCCCTACGGCGTGTTCATCGATGCCATGAACGCGAAGGCCGAAGAGCTCGGGCTCGGAGCGCTGTTCGCCAACCCCCATGGACTCGACTTCGGTGCGTGGGAGGCAGACATGCATGCCTCGGCACGCGACGTGGCAATAATGCTCGCCTATGCCATGGAGAACGAGACGTTTCGCGAGGTGGATGGCTGCGGGGAAGATTCCATCATCGTGACCGGAGCGGATGGCAAAAAGCGCACGGTCTCCTTCCACCCGTGGAACAGGATCCTGGGCGAGGAGGGCAATATCGGGGGTAAGACCGGGACGACGTATGTCTCGGGCAAATGTTTCGCCGGAACCTTCTTGCGCGACGGCGAAGAGGTATACGTCGTCGTGCTCGGCTGCCCCGAGGACGATGACCGCTTCAACGACACGCTCGCGCTCGCTAACTGGTATTACGACCACACAGAAACCGTCAACGTGGTTCAGGGCGACGTCACCACGATGGAAGGCGAGACGCTGGTGGGGCGTGCGACTGCTTCTGCATGGACGGACAAGACGGTCGACGTCGTCGCAAACGATCCCGACGCCACGGTACGGGTCTTCACCTTGGCGGGAGAACTCTCGCTCGATGTTGAGCTCGAGGAGTTTCCCGGCGCCGTGCATCGCGGTGACCCGGCGGGCAAGCTCACGCTCTACCAGGGGAACGGCACGCTCACCACGGTTGACCTCATCGCCGCAGAAGACGTGCCCGAGCCGAGTCCGTTCGAATGGGCGATGGTGCAGTTCGATCGTTTCACGCGCTGGATCACCGGCAAGCCCACAACCGCCCCGCACGAGGTGTTCGCCACGGTACCGCAAGTCTAACGAAGGCGGATGCATCGTCGCTCTAGACGGGGCGGGTGAAATCACCGGGACAGGCGGCGTAGAATAACCCCCTGGGCTACGTTCACGCATGCCCTACCAGAGCCCCGAACAGCTACATTCCTAGCTGCAGCTAGCGCAGCGAGGCCTCGGTGGCGAAGAGCCCCTCGACCCGAGCGCCTGCCTCCTCGGGACACACAAAGCAGGTGCCCACGCTGGGTGCCTCGCCGTATGCCCCGTGATAATCGCTGCCTCCCGTCACGAGCAGACCGTAGCGACGAGCGTATTCGAACGCAAGCTCTTTGTCGTGCGCCGTATGGTCGGGATGGTACGCCTCGACACCGAGCAACCCGGCACCCACGAGCTCGGGGATAAGTGCCCATGCGTCCGATTGCCCGGGGTGCGCGAGTACGGGAACGCCTCCCTGCTCGCGAATAGCGCGCACCGCATCGGCTGCTGCAGGATACGAGATCTCACGGCGCGCGGAACCTCCCTCACCAAACCAGCAGGAATAGCAGAACTGGTAATCGGGGTCGCGACGATCCCTGCGGGTAAGCGCCTCCATGATGTGCTGTTTGTAGACGCCCGTGCTCGCACCGGCAACCGCGGCCACCTCGTCGAGCGAGACATGACGCCCGGAAAACTCAACGCCCTGCCGCCGAAGCACCCATGCCTGCCAAAGCGTATTCGCCGTCCGCGCCGCAAGCGTGGGAGCGACCAGCTGCTCCACCGGGGAGAACCCGTCCGGCGTCGCGCTCAAGCCAAAGCCGAGCACGTGCACCTTACGCCCGGTCGCCGGATCGCACGCAGAGATTTCGACACCGGCAAGCACGGGAAAACTCAGCTCGCGCGCCCGCTCGCGAATAGCTGCCAGCTGGGAAAGCGAGTCGTGATCGGTGATGGCGATGCGCGTGATGCCAGCGGCTTGCGCCTCGGTAATGAGCTCGTCGACGGTGCATGAGCCGTCCGAGAAGACGGAATGCATATGGAGGTCCCACGAGCCGAGAACCGATCTGCTCTCCGCAGGTCTCGGATCCTTGTAGCGCGGCGAGAGGCGACGCACCGCCTGCTGGGCTGTACGCACCGCGGTCCGCGCCGCAGCGTCCGTTGCTTCGCTCGCGCTCTGGAGCGCAAGATCCTTGATGGCGCGGTCGGTTGCCTTCCGGATAGCGCGCCCAGCTTTCGCCTGCTCGTCAGCTTCTTTCTTGAGTGCGCGCTTGGCAGCCTTCCGCGCCTGCTTTTCCTTCGCCTTCTCACGCTTGGCAGCCTTACTGGGCTTGTCCGCTCTCTTTTGCCCAGAACGGCGCTTCTTCTCTTCCGGCTTACCCACGGGGCACCTCCCTATCGCATGCGATTGCCCACATGGTACCCGCTGAACGCAGGCTTATGGCGCAACCATCCGAAGATTGCAGGAATCGCGCCGACTGCGCAAGCGCTATGCGCGCGCGAAGAGCCTGCGCGCGTTTTCCCATGCGGCGCGTGCGACCGCAACGGGATCTTCTCCGGTACGCTCTGCTCGATCTCGCGCGAGCGCGTCGACCGTGAACGCGATCATCGCCGGCTCACACTCAACGCCACGCAGCGGATCCGGTGCCATGTAGGGACAATCCGTCTCGAAGAGGATTCTATCGAGCGAGCATGCGGCAAAAGCTTCACGAAGCTCTTCGTTTCGCTTGAACGTTGCGGCGCCGCCGAATGCGATGTAGCAGCCGAGCTCCACGAAGCGCTCCATGGTCGGGCGATCCTCAGTGAAGCAATGCAGCACGCACCCAGCCGAGGGAGCGCCAAGCATGCGCAGGATGCGGTACGCGTCTTCGTGCGCCGTGCGGGCGGCATCGGCAGTGTCATTTCGAATATGCAGCTCAACGGGCACCTTGCGCTCTATGGCAAGCGAAAGCTGCCGCTCGAAGCACGCGATCTGCACGTCGTGGGGCGCCGCTTCGATCTGGTCGTCTGCATCGAAGTGGTAATCGAGTCCAATCTCGCCGACACCCAGGCAACGTGGATCCTCGAGCGCTTCGATGAGCTGCGCATGGATTTCATCCCCGTACTCCAAAGTGCCATACGGGTGCACGCCTACAAGGTAGCGCACGTCCGGGAGGACAAACTGAGCAGACGCATCAACCCGGGCAACGCGCTCCTCTGCCGCAGCAAGCCATGCCTGCAACTGCACGCGGAATGCCGCAGGGGTCATGTGGTCGGCGATGGGATCGTAGGGCACCACGATCTGGCTCACGCCGGCACGGCCAGCGCGCACCAATACGTCCGCCGGGTCTTTCGTCCAAAAACAGGTAAGGTGCGCATGCGTATCGAAAAGCGGGGCGAGGGGCTCCGGAGCCGGATACTCCTTATCCCCGCGCTTCGTATGCTTGGTAAAGACGAGCGGCGTCGCCGTTTCCGCGCTCATCGGCCATCCGCCTCCACTGCGGCAAGCGCCTCCGCCAGGCACACGAAGTCGCTCACGGAAAGCGTCTCCGCACGGGATGTCGGTGCGATGCCGCACGCCTCGAACGCGGCGTCGAGCGCCTGCTTATCGAAACCGTTCGCGCTCATGGAGTTGCGGATGGTCTTGCGGCGCTGCGCAAACGCCGCGTCGACCACACGGCACACCGCGGCGATGCCAACACCACTATCCCCGCCAAAGGGGACAGTCCCTTTTGGCTGGTCGTCTGGCACTCTCGCCCCGCCAACGTTGGAGGCTGTCTCCATGGTCAGGCGGTCGAGACGGATGACGGCGGAATCGACGTGCGGTGCGGGCATGAAGCAGCGCGGCGGCACCTCGAAGCGCCCGGTGACTTGCGCGTACAGCGAGAGCTTCACCGTGTACGCGCCATAGTCCTTCGTGCCCGGTTGCGCGGCGATGCGGTCGGCGACCTCTTTCTGCACCATCACGACGGCGCGCTTGAGCGCGGGCATGCGCTCGAAGAAGTCGAGGATGATGGTTGCCGCCACGTTATACGGCAGGTTGGAGATGAAATGCGTGGCCACGACGCCCGCAGCCTCCTCGATGCGCTCGTTCGGCACGCGAAGCGCATCGCCCATGATGTAGGTGAAGTTCGCGTGGTCGGCGGCGTGCGCGAAGAGCACCGGCTCGAGCGCGGTATCCATCTCGATGGAGACGACGCGCGCCGCCTCCTGCACGAGCGCGAGCGTGAGCGTACCGATGCCCGGCCCCACCTCGAGCACGCACTCCGTGCCCGTAAGCTCGGCAAGCTCGCAGATGCGCTCGATCACATGGTTGTCGACGAGGAAGTTCTGGCCGAACTTGTGCTTGGTGGCCAGCCCGAACTCGTCGAGCAGCTCGCGCGTCGCGGAAAAGTTAGCTAGTGGCGATATGGTCATGAGACTCCCTGCTATGGCGAACCCTGCTGTGGCGAGCTCTACCGTGGCGAAACGCGAACGTGTCTTCATTCATATACTTGCCGGTTTTGGGCACAAAGACCTGCGATGGGCGACTTTCATGCCGAAATATGGCAAGTTTTCACGCGAAGAGCGCGAATGCGAAAAGCCGTGTATTCGAATGCCGGCCGTCTAGTCCACCAGGCGCGGGAAGAGTGGCTCGCCCTTCTCGACGGGGGCGCCACCAACAAGACCGCCCCACGCGCACGCGGCGGCGAGGTCGCTCGTCGGCGCGGGCTCGAGCGAGAGGCGACGGCGCACCTCTGCCGAGATGCGCGGCATGAACGGGTCGTAGAGCTCGCTTGCGATGCGGATGACCTCGAGCAGGTTCCAGATCACACTCGCGAGTTCGTCTGCCTTCGCTGAATCCTTCGCGAGCGCCCAGGGCGCCATGTCCTCGATGTAGTGGTTCGCGGCGGACACGATCTTGAGCACCTCGGCCGCGGCGCCGCTGTAATCGATGGCCTCCATGCACGCAGCGTAGCGCTCGAAGATACCATCGCACGCATCGTGCAGCGGGCTCGGGTCGTCGAAGTTCGCGGGACGCGCGGGCGCGCAGCCGTCGAAGTACTTCATGCTCATGTTGAGCGTGCGCGAGACGAGGTTACCCCAGCTGTTGGCGAGGTCGGCGTTGTAGACCTGGCGCATGCGACCCCAGCTGATGGGCGAGTCCGCTCCGTGCGTCACGTCGCTCATAAAGTAATACCGGTACGCCTCGACACCCAGAAGGTCGATGACCTCTTCCGGCGCGATGGCGTTGCCGCGGCTCTTGCTCATCTTCTCGACCTTGCCGGTCTCCTCGTTGCGCACGGTGAGGAAGCCGTGGACGAAGACCTTCTCCGGCAGGGGCAACCCGGCCGCCATGAGCAGCGCCGGCCAGATGACGCAGTGGAAGCGAATGATGTCCTTGCCCACGACGTGGTACTGCGCCGGCCAGCGCAGCGCGAGGGTATCGGCTGCTTCCTGCCCGTCCGCGCCGTAACCCACGGCGGAAAGATAGTTGATGAGGGCGTCGACCCACACGTAGGCCACGTGCTTCTCGTCGAACGGGAACGGCACGCCCCAGTCGAACGTGGAGCGGCTGATGGAGAGATCCTTGAGACCGCCCTTCACGAAGCTAACGACCTCGTTTCGGCGCGTCTCGGGCTGGATGAAATCGGGATGAGCCTCGAAGAAGTCGAGCAGCGGCTGCTCGAAGGCCGAGAGCTTGAAGAACCAGCTCTCCTCCTTGATGCGCTCGAGCGGACGGTCGCAATCCGGGCAGAGCGGGTGCTCGGGATCCGCCGGGGCCTCGCCGGCGGCGACGCGCTCCTCCTCGTGGTGGCGCACCTGGGTCTCGGTGAAATACGTCTCGTCGGGACGGCAGTACCAACCGTCGTAGGCGTCCTTGTAGATATAACCGTTATCGAGCAGCGTCTTCAGAAACTTCTGAACGCCCGCGATATGGCGCGGCTGGGTGGTTCGGATGAAGTCGTCGTTCGAAATCTCGAGCGTCTCCCACAGATCGCGAAACGCCGGCTCCATGGAGTCGCACCACGCCTGCGGCGTATCGAAGCCGTTCTTCTCGGCCGCCTCCGCCACCTTCTCGCCATGCTCGTCCATGCCGGTGAGGAACTTGACGTCGTACCCGCACGCGCGACGGAAGCGCGCCTGCACATCGGCGAGAATCGTGCAGTACGCCGTGCCGAGATGCGGCTTGGCGTTCACGTAGTAGATGGGCGTCGTGATGTAATACGAGGGCTTCGTGTGCTCCATGGTGGCGAACTCCTCCAGTGGTTGATGCATACAATCTGCCATTTTAGCGCATGTGCGGCACGTGCGCCGAGCGCCGTGAGAATCCGCGTCCAGAGCTGAAGCTCTCGCCGGCGCCACAGGTCCACCCCATCCATCCCCTCACTGCTGAAGCTCGAGGACAAGGGCATAGACTTCACGGCGGCGGCGGGAATAGCGCTGGGAGAGGCGCTTCGCGATGGCAGACGCAGGCTCGCCCGCCTCGAGCGCCGCCTTGATATCCGCGCGGATGGCGGCATCGGG
>CAJLVH010000072.1 GCA_905210055.1 uncultured Enorma sp.
CTTCGACATGGGCGAGGCGGCGGACGCCGTCCGCGCTGCCGTGACGGCCGTGCTCGACGCCGGCCTCCGCACGCGTGACATCGCGGACGCGTCGACGCCGGCGGAGTGCGTGCTGGGTACCGCAGCCATGGGCGATGCCGTGGTGGCGCGGCTGTAGCGGCAGACGCGCTACGCGGGCGGCGGTGCATATGGCGGCTCGCGGGAATCGGGCGAGGTAAGGGCTTCGCATGAGTCGCGTCAGGGGTGCGTAAGGGCTTGCACCGGAGGCCGCTCGCGCCGTTTCTGGAGCCCGCGTTGGTGCTACAGTCGTTCCCATCTGCAGTGAATGCTTGCGGGGAGCCGGGTCGCGTGGCCTGGTTCCCTTGCTGCGAACGATGCGGGAGGGGATATGGCGGGCGGCGAGGCGGACGAAACCCGTGCGAGCATGCGCAACGCTGATAACGAGAACGAGAGCCCGGTGCGCGAGCCGGCGCCGGTTGCCTTGCTCGCGGGATGCGGCGTGATCGCGCTGCTCGTCATCGTGAGCTTTGTGAGCATCGTGCTTCGTTCTATGGGCTTCTTCGTCATGGGGATGCCCGGCGTCATCACGATGTACTTTTCCATGGTGTGCTGCTGCCTGATTCTCGCCATGCTTGCGGTGCCCGTGGTGGGCGGCATTATCACGGCGGAAACATGGCGCGTCAAAATCCTGGGAAGCCTTGTCGCGATAGTGGTAACGGTTCTGCTCGCCTGGATCTTCATCTTGAATCCGCTGCTCGATATTCCGTGCCTCGGCTCGCCGAATACCATCGAGCTTACCGACGTGAGTTTCACGAGCGACAATGTCAACGATTCGGTGTTCTATGAGATAGAGGGGTATGACACGGAGGGAAACCTGCACGCGTTCGATGTCGACCGCGGGTTCGGCGATGCGTGGGATCCCAACGACCATGACGCAACCGTGACGTATCTGCCCCATTCCGAGACGGTGCTTTCGATAGAGTAGATGCAGGTAAACTGAGCTTGCAAAGCGTGTGGTCTGCTGCGCGGCACGTGTGAAAAATCTCTCGGGAACTTTTGCATAGGAGATATGCATGCGAAACGACCTTGTTGAGCCGCCGACGCCCGAAGAGCTCAAGAACATGAGTCAGGAGGAGTTCAACGAGCTCGTGCGCAAGTGCGTGGAGCAGGATGAGAACGACCCGTTCTACGAGCCACCGTCGCGTGCCAAGTTCATTGGATGCCTCTCGGTCGGCGTGCTCGCTGCCGCAGCGCTCGTCTGGCTGCTCCTGCGCATGTTCGGCATGTTCACCATGGGGATTCCCGGCGTGGTGAGCTCATATCTTGTCGGGTTGTTGTTCGTTGTCGTCATCGCGCTGCTTGCGCGACCCATCGCGGAAGGCGTCAAGGAGGTGGCGCATCCCGCGAAGCGCGCGTTCGCGGCGCTTGCGGCTCTTGTCATCATGGGTTGGCTGGCATGGCAGTTCGTGCTCAACCCCATACTCGATATTCCGTGCTTGGCCTCGCCGAGTAGCGTTGAGCTTACGAACGCTCACGTCGACTGGGAAGACAGCGGATATTACCAGCTCGAGGGCGATGATGCCGAAGGTCGGCCGTGCGTCTTCACCATCGACCGGTCGTTCTACGATGCGTGGAATCGAGACGACCGCGACGCAACCGTTACGTACCTGCCGCATTCGCGAACGGTGCTTTCGGTGGACGTACCGTAAGGCGGCGTAAAATAACCCCAGGGGTTTTTAACATCTGGAGCCAATCCAGATGTTAAAAAACCCTGGGGTTATTTTACGCTATTGCATGCGCCTACGCACGAGCTGCTAGCTCTGCCGTGGTGGGGAGCGGAGCGGTGTCGGCGAGGATTTCGTCCAGTTCGGCATCGAGCTCCGGCATGCGCTTGACCTGCGGGTTCTCGAGCAGCGCACCGCCAGCCATGACATAGGCGGGCGTGCTGAGCGCGCGCAGGTCCTCGAGCGGGTTGCCTCGCGTGACGAGGATGTCTGCCGAAAGACCCTCGCGAATCTGCCCGCACACATCGGCAAGCCCCAGAATCTCGGCGTTTACCTGCGTGGCCGTATGCAGCGCGAATGCATTGCTCACGCCCGCGTACTTCGCGAAATAGGCCACCTCGCGCCACATGTCGTAGTGCGTGACGTAGGGGCAGCTGGAGTCCGTGCCCAGGCCGACGGGAATGCCCAGTTCGAGTGCCCGTCGCGCGCTCTCCACGATGCCCGCGCACACGATGTCTCCGTTCACCTTCTGCACCTCGGTGGAATGCGTCTTCTCGGCCGGGAGCTTCACGAAGGGGAGCGCCGGCGAGATGGTGCAGGTCACCGTGGGTTTGCGGCCAGCGAGCTGCTTGCCTGACCCGTTGAGATAGAGTTCCTCGATGCGCGGCGTCATGGGCGCGCCGTGCTCGATGGTGTCCACGCCGCCCTCGAGCGCGGCAAGGACGCCCTCCGTGCTTTCGACGTGCGCCATCACGGGCAAGCCGAGCTTATGGCTTTCCGAGCAGGCGGCTTCGATCATGGCGGCGGGCATGCGCAGCACGCCGGGCTCGCCAACCTTCGTGGCGTCGAAAACGCCTCCCGTGATGAAGAGCTTGATGACATCCGCCCCGTGGGCAGCGAGGTCGCGCACCGCCTCCGCAGCTTGCTCGGGCGTTTCGCTTACCTGGGCGAAGAGCCCGGCGCCATGGCCATCGGGTACGGTGATGCCCGTGCCGGGTGCTATTACGCGCGGGCCGGCAAACGCTTTGGCGCGAATTTGATCGCGGCACCAGATATCGCCAAGCGCGGGGTCACCGGCACCGCGGACGGTGGTCACGCCACTTGCGAGCTGCGTGAGCACGGCCGTTTTGATGAGCTTGTGGATGAGCGCGCGACCGATGGGGTTCGACTGCGCAAGCTTGATAAGGCCGCTTGCATTGCCCGAGCTCACAGGCTTGCCGCTGCCGATGAAGTGCGCGTGCAGGTTGATGAGGCCGGGCATGAGGTACGCGCCGGCGAGGTCGACGACCTGCGCGCCGGGAGCAAGGTGTCGCGCGTGGCTGACGGGATCCGCACCGGCGGGTGCTTCGGCAACCTGGGCGATCTTGTCGTCGTGCACTGCGACGATGCAGCCGGGATGGGGCTGCATATCCGCCGATCCGTCGAGGACGGTCGCGTTGATGAAGACGATATCGTGCTGCTGAGATGCCATAGCCGCTCCTTCATTCTGCCGATGCACGCGTTGCCATGCGTCGCCGCGCACCTCGTGGCGTGTTGGCATAAGCATACGTCTTTTGTTCGTAGAAGGTCAGCCGTACTTCAGATCGGTTTCCGATGGCGTATACGTAGACCCGCTCGCCGCCCTCGGGCTTCCTCGCTTCAACGTCGAAAAACGTATAACCAAGGAAATCTGCGTCTGGAAACCCGGCATGGTGGATTGGCAGCTTGCCGAGTTCGTTCCCGAGGCGCTGTGCCTCGCCGCGCTCACCCCGTCGCTTGTGCCGAGGGGGGGTAATGATCCCGGCGTCGCGTCAATTGTGAACTCGTTGCAAATGAACAAACGTTGGTAGGACAAGATGGTGCGGATGTTGCGGCAAGGGAAAGGGTATGTTTCAAACATCCTTACTTTCTCCAGTTTATAAGGATGATTTGCTATGAAGCGTGTTAGAGCTACAGATGTTAAGGTGGATATTGATGATACGGGAGGTCTTATCAGCTTCGATTGGGAGTGCCCCTATTGTCATATGACGAACTATGCCTTTACCTATAGCGGTAACGTCGAAGTTGTATGCGGCGATTTTGAAACCGACCAAGAGTGCGATTATTGTGGCTTAACCCCAAGGAGACCCCATGCACACCCTCATCGTCTACTGCCACCCTTACGAACAGAGTTTCTGCCACGCCATGCTCGAGACGCTCTGTGAGCGCTATGACCGCGAGGGCACGCCGTACGAGGTGATCGATCTCTATGTCGACGGCTTCGACCCGGTACTCTCCCGCGATGAGCTTGCGGTATACAACGCTGGCACGGCGCTCGATCCGCTCGTGACGCGTTATCAAGAGCTCATCGCCGGCTGCAACCGCCTCGTGTTCATATTCCCCATCTGGTGGAACGACGTCCCCGCTATGCTCAAGGGCTGGCTCGACAAGGTGCTCCTATCAGGCTTTTCGTGGGAAGCCACCGGCGAGGGGCTCATAGGCACGCTCACCTACATCGAATCCGCCGAGGTCTACACCGCCTCATCGAACCCCACGGAGTTCATCCGCGAGCACACGGGCGACGCCATCCAGCGCATGTTCATCGAGGGCACGCTTTGGCAGCTAGGCATCGGGCGCGGTACGTGGGAGAATTTCGGAGGCATGGACACCTCGACGCCCGGTGAGCGCGCGGAATTCCTGCGGAAGCTCTCGGGCAGGTAGGCGGATGAGTTGCAGCCAGTGGTAATCTGGCGCTTGGCGTCAGGCTGTCGCGTGGCGGATGAAGGGAGCTACGATGCGCGGGTACGAGGAAGAGCGCATGCTCAACACGTATGAACCAGATTACTATGTGCCGGAAGGCCCGGGCGACCCGCTGCCTCCTGCGCGACGCGACAAGCGTTTCGTCACGCCGGTCGAGGCGGCGATCATCGTCGCGCTCGTCGTCGTGGCGCTCATCTCCGCGTTTCCCATGCGCGCGCACTTCTCCGACCCTGCCGCCTATGCGCACACCGTCGAGCGACTCGACGAGAAGCGCAACGTCGTTCTCGGACTCACCGCGGCGGCGACTGGCGCTTCCGCGGCAATCACCGCGATCCCGGACGACACCGGCACGCCCATCGCCGAGCGCCTCATGGACCTGAGCGGCGACCTCGCGATCGTGCTCATTGCCATTTATATCGAAAAGTACCTGCTCACCATCTTCGGGTTCACGGCGTTCGGTATCCTGGTGCCTGTGGCCTGCGCGCTGCTCGTGGCAGTTGTCCTCACGCGACGTCGCTCGCAGATCTGGGTCACGCTCGGCGGCGTGGCGACGAAGCTCTTCCTCATGGGTATCGTGCTCGTGATCACCGTCCCCGCAAGCGTGGCGGTCACCGACATGATCGAGCGCACGTACGACCTCTCCATCTCGACCGAGGAGATTTCGGGAGAGGTGGCTGCAGGGGAAGACTCAGCCGGTGAGGCGGGTGATGCCGAAGAGGCCACGGGCAATCCTTTCGTCGACGCCTGGAATTTCCTCTCGAGCGTGCCCGAGCTTCTGGGCAACGCCGCGAGCGACCTCACAGACGAGCTGCTGAACAGCGTGAGCGATCTCATCGACGGCTTCGCGGTGCTTATCCTCACGACCTGCGTGGTACCGATCGGCGTGCTCGCGTTCTTCCTATGGGCGGCAAACCTCGTCACGGGCATCGACGTCTCGGGAGCCATGCGCGTGCTCAAGCCGCGCACGGTCGATAACGTTCGGAACGACGTGCGCCGTCTGCGCTCCCGTGCGTCCAAGGGAAAGCGGTAGCCCGGCGGGCGGTCGTGGGTTGAAATGAACCCGTCTCCAACCAACCTATGGTCTAGCCCACGGTGCGAGCAAGTGCGCGCACCACGGCATCGGCCGCGATGGCGACCTGCGAAGCGTTCTCGATCTGCAGGATGACTTTTCCGCGAATGCCCAGCACGTCAATCTCGGCGAAGTACACGCGCGGCCCGTCGATGACGGGCGAGACCTCGGCGGCTGCTTCGCGCGCGCAATCCTCGATGGCACGGGAGAGCTCGTCGACGTCCTCGGGTGGCGTCTCGCGTCCGGCCACGCCCTCGCGCGGAATCGCGAACGGCACGATCACACGGTTCGCGGGCAGCAGATGCACGAGCGCGGTGGTCGAAATGATCGAATTGGGGATGATGACCGTCTGCCCGAGGTTGTCGCGAATGGTGGTGTGGCGCCAGGTGACGTCCTGCACGACGCCGCGCTCGTCGCCGACCTCGATGTTGTCGCCTGGTTTCACGATGCCCATGAACGTGACCTGAAGCCCGCCGATAAGGTTGGCGAGCGTATCCTGAAAGCCCAGCGACACGGCGATACCGCCAACGCCGAGGGCCGCGATGAGCGAGCTCGTGTTCACCCCGAAGCACGAATCGAGGATGATGCTCCCGCCGATGACCCAAATGGTGGCGCGGACGATGTTCACGATGATCGTCGCGGTGGGCAGCGGGTTGCCGTCACGGCGCAGGATGTGGCGGATGGCGCGCGCGGCGAACCGCGAGGCGACGATGGTCACGGCAGCGATGAGCACGCCCCAGAAGACGCTGCCGAAGAACTTGTTTGTCACGATGCCCTGAAATGCCAAGAAGAGCTCGCCCACAGCATCCTCCTTTGGTTGCGGCCGTGCTGGGCTCTTTGGTATCAGGGTACCACGCGGCGCCTTGCCCGGCTCGCATACGACAAATAACCCAACTGCCGATGCTGCGGGAGCGCCTGTCGCATGAATCGGGCGCGACGGTCGCATTTGGGGAATATACTGGACGTATTCCAGCAAGGGATGAGAAGGGATCATCATGGGTGACGAACGGTATCTGGGAGAGAGCACGCCGAAGCTCGGGTTCGGCTTCATGCGCCTGCCCAAGCTCGAGGATGGTGCGATCGATATCGAACAGACGAAGGACATGGTCGACCGCTTCATGGATGCCGGCCTCACATATTTCGATACGGCGTACGTCTACGACAACGGCGGCTCGGAGCGCGCGCTGAAGGAGGCGCTCGTCGACCGTTATCCCCGCGAGGCGTTCACCGTCGCCACCAAGGTCAACACCCACGTCGCGACATCGGCGGAAGATGCGCGCCGTCAGCTCGAGGTGAGCTTGGAGCGCACGGGCGCGGGGTACTTCGACTACTACCTGCTCCACGCGATTCAGCCTTCGAATGTGGCGAAGTACGATGAGTACGGCCTATGGGACTTCATGAAGGAGCAGAAGGAACGCGGCCTCGTGCGCCATTGGGGCTTCTCGTTCCACGGGAGCCCGGAGCTTTTGGATACCCTCCTTACCAAGCATCCAGATGCGGAGCTCGTCCAGCTGCAGATCAACTATGCGGATTGGGAGCATCCCGAGGTCGCCTCGCGCGCGAACTACGAGGTCGCGCGCAAACATGGCAAGCCTATCGTCATCATGGAGCCGGTAAAGGGCGGTATGCTTGCGAACCCCATCCCACAGGTGCAGGAGCTCTTGCGCACGGCAAACCCTAGCGCTTCGTTCGCGTCGTGGGCGATCCGCTATGCGGCCTCGCTCGAGGGAGTCATCACCGTGCTCTCGGGCATGTCGAACCTCGAGCAGATCGACGACAACATCTCGTTCATGCGCGACTTCGAGCCGCTTTCGGATGAGGAACAAGCGGTGATCGCGGCGGTGCAGCGGGCATTCGCGAGCATCGAATCCATCCCCTGCACGGCATGTCGCTATTGTACGGACGGCTGCCCCATGCATATCCCGATCCCCAGAATCTTTTCCGCGCGGAACAAACAGCTTGTATGGGGGCTTCATGACGAGGCGAGCAAGAGCTACGAAGAGGCGGTGGGTGCCGAGGGCGCCGGTCGCGCCGGCGACTGCATCGCGTGCGGCCAGTGCGAGGCGGCGTGCCCGCAGCATATCGAGATCATCGACTGGCTGCGCGACTGCGCAGAGGCGTTTGAAGGTTAGGTCATAGGTATGGTCGAAGAACCCGGTCGCGCGCGCGACGCGGAAATGCAGGGGCACCGCGTGAGCCCCGATCATATCGAGGTACGCGGCGCGCGCGTGCACAACCTGAAGAACATCGACGTCGATATCCCGCTCGGTTGCCTTGTGGGCATCGCGGGCGTCTCCGGTTCGGGCAAGAGCTCACTCGCGCTCGGCACGCTCTATGCGGAAGGGTCGCGTCGCTATCTCGACGCGCTCTCCACGTATACGCGCCGGCGCATCGCGCAGACCGGGCGCGCCACGGTGGACGAGGTGCTCCATGTGCCTGCGGCGCTCGCGCTGCGCCAGCGCCCTGGTATCCCCGGTGTGCATTCGACATTCGGCACCTCGACTGAACTGCTCAACTACCTGCGCCTTTTGTTCTCACGGCTTGGCAGCCATATATGTCCCGTCTGTGGCGAGCACGTGCCGCCCAGCATGGACGTCGCGCTCGGTATGGAGACCGTCTGCCCTGCGTGCGGGGCGCACTTCATGGGCCCGGGAGCGGAGGACCTCGCGTTCAACAGCGGCACCTGCGGCGGTACGGGTATCGTGCGCACGGTGGACGAGGCGTCGCTCGTGCCGGACGAGTCCATCTCCATCGACGACGGCGCGGTGCTGCCGTGGGGCTCGCTCATGTGGGATCTTATGAAGCAGGTTTGCGGCGCCATGGGCGTGCGCACCAACGTGCCGTTCTGTGAGCTCACGCCCGAGGAGCGCGACATCGTCTTTCATGGCCCCGCCGTCAAGAAGCACATCCTCTACCGCCCCAAGAAGGGTGACGACTTCGCGGAGCTCGACTTCACCTACTTCAATGCGGTGTACACGGTGGAAAACGCTCTGTCCAAGGTGAAGGACGAGAAGGGCTTGGCACGCGTGAGCCGCTTCTTGCGCGAGGGCGTGTGTCCGGATTGCCACGGCACGCGCCTTTCTGCCGCGGCTCGCGGGACGTTGCTCGACGGCATGAACCTCGCCGAGGCGACGCGCATGACGCTCGACGAGCTCGCCGCGTGGGTGCCCACGGTTCCCTCGCTCATGCCAGAGGCCATGCAGCCCATGGCGGCCTCGATCGTGGCCGAGATGCGCGAGCCCATAGAGCGCCTGCAGCAGCTGGGGCTCGGCTACCTCTCGCTC
>CAJLVH010000073.1 GCA_905210055.1 uncultured Enorma sp.
CGCGATCAAATACGCCGGGCTGAACTACATCGTTTCCCTCGTCAAGACCGCCGCCGAAGCCTCCACCGTGCCAGTGGCGCTGCATCTCGACCACGGCACCAGCTTTGACCAGGTCATCCAGTGCATCGGTAACGGCTTCACCTCCGTCATGATCGACTGGTCCAAGCATCCGCTGGAAGAAAACATCGCCGTCACCAATCAGATTCTCAGCGTCGCCCGCCCACTCGGCATCTCCGTTGAAGCAGAGCTCGGCAAGATCGGCGGCACCGAAGACAACGTCACCGTCAGCGAACGCGAAGCCACCTTCACCGATCCTGCTGAAGCAGAATACTTCGTCCAGCAGACCGGCATTCGCTCCCTCGCCGTCGCCATCGGCACCGCTCATGGCAAGTATCCGGCTGGCTACGTGCCCCATCTCGACTTCGACCGTCTGCATGAGCTCTACAACGCTGTCGAGGTTCCGCTGGTTCTGCACGGCGGCTCCGGCTCCGGCGATGACAACCTCGCCCGCGCCACCCGCGAGGGCATCACGAAGGTCAACGTGGGTACGTCGCTCTTCAGCGCTGGCATGCAGAACCTTGCCGAGCACGTGGGCGAGCTCACCCGCGCCAACCTTGGCTACAAGATGATCTCTGACGCCTACAAGGCCGAGCTCATCCGTCACATGGAGCTCGTCGGCCAGGTCGGTAAGGCGTAAGGGGGAACATCATGGCAAACGCCCCTGCGATCCTCGTCCTCTCGCACGGCCCCATGTGCGAAGGGCTCGTCGAGTCTGTGAAGATGGTCTACGGCAACGTCGACGGCCTCGAGGCGCTCGCTCTGCGTGAGGGCGATAACCCCGAGGAGTACGAGGAGTAGTTCCTCGCGCTTGTCGACAAATACGATGGCAACGTGTTCGTCTGCGTCGACATCTTCGGCGGCACCCCGTTCAACACCATCATGTCGTGTGCGCGCACACGCAAGTTCGCGGCGATCGCCGGCATCAATATGCCCATGCTCGTCGAGCTGCTCGCCACGCGCGACACGCTCGCCGGGGAAGATCTGGCGAAGGCGGTCGTCGAGGCCTTCCAGCTCGTCGACCCCAACCTCTGCGGCATGCTCGCCGCCATGTACGAGGGCTAATGCACTATCCGCGTCCGCTGCAGCACCCCGCAGTGGACGCCCATCCCGTTCAAAACCGTTCCTTAGATGGGAGTAATCATGGCAGATTGCAAGGTAGTCATGCTCACCGACGCCTCGATGACGCTTGAGAAGGTTCAGGCCGAAGACGCTCAGAACGAGTTCGCGCGTCTCGCTCCGTTCGGCGCCGAGATCGCCTACGTCGAAGGCCAGAAGGGCCTTTCGCGCCACGAGTTCTCGCTCTACGCCTCCAAGGTCGAGAAGGAAGGCCCTGAGGCGTTCCCCACCATCCCCGAGCTCCTCGCCGAGATCGAGGATGCCGACGTCCTCATCGTGAACTTCGCTCCGGTGAACGCCGAAACCATCAAGGCTGCTAAGAAGCTCAAGCTCATCGCCGTCACGCGTTCTGGTGCCGAGAACGTGAACCTCGAGGCCGCCACCGAGGCAGGCGTCAAGGTCACCGTCTCTCCCGGCCGTCTCGTCGAGCCCGTCTCCGATTACACCGTCGGCATGATGATCGCCGAGTCCCGCAACATCGCGCGCATGAGCATCACCGCTAACGGCGGCAAGTGGCTCGACACCGCGCCGAACGTTGGCTACATCAAGAGCCTTAAGGGCCAGACCGTCGGTATCATCGGCTTTGGCATCATCGGTCGCCGCGTTGCTGAGAAGCTTCACGCTTTCGGCTGCAACATCGTTGCCTACGATCCGTTCCTGCCCGATGAGGTCTTCGAGCAGGAAGGTGCCCGCAAGGTTGAACTCGACGAGCTCATGGAGGTCTCCGACTTCGTGTCCGTGCACGCGCGCCTCACGAAGGACACCGAAGGTCTCGTGAGCGCCGAGATGATCGCCAAGATGAAGCCGCACGCGTTCTTCGTGAACACTGCGCGCGCCGGCCTTGTCGATATGGACGCGCTCGTTGAGGCGCTCGCCGCGCACAAGATCGGCGGTGCCGCTCTCGACGTGTTCACCGAGGAGCCCATCCCCGAGGGTCACCCGATTCTCGCGCTCGACAACGTGACGCTCACCCCGCATCGCGCGGGCAACTGCAGCAACCTTGCTGCGCTTTCGCTTGCCATCGCGCTCACCGAGGTCGAGAACATCCTTAAGGGCGAGCCGCTCGCGCATCCGAAGAACTAGTTCGAGTTTTCCGAAGGGGTCATCTCCCACCCCATCTCATAGCCCCCGTGCGCTTTCCGGCCGCTTCTCCACACGGCCATCCGTCATCAAGCTCCTTTCCCCATGACGGAAGCGCGCGGGGGCATTTTCTTTGTCCACACCGCGTTGCCCCACCACCCGCCGTGAGCGGTACCTGGAAGAGGCATGCCCGAGCCATGATTGGAGCCCCTCAGTTGACTGACCATCATAAGAATCTCCTTGCCGCCATTCCGCCCGCCGAGCAAGCACTCGAAACGCTCACCGCAGAACGGTTCCTCACCGTAGGAACCGCCAACGGCGACCTTGAGGGGCTGTGTTTCGACCGTGCGGGCGATCTGTTCTTCACCGCCATCCAGACCGGGCGCATCTATAAGCTCGATATGAAAACGATGCACCTGCGTGTATTCAAAGAGCTTGGCGGCGACGTACGACCGTGCGCGCTTAAGATCCACCGCGATGGGCGTCTGTTCGTAGCCTGCGCAGATTCCAACGAAGGCGGCAAGGTACTCGTGCTCTCGCCGGAAGGAGAAGACCTCGCAACCGTTGCTCAGGGAGGCGGCTATATCATCGACGACCTCGTGTTCGATAGCGAAGGCGGCTTCTACTTCACGGATCTTGCCGGCTCCACCGCCAACCCCAACGGCGGCGTGTACTACGTCGACCCGATGTTCGAGCATGTAAAGCCCGTACTCAAGGGTCTCAACGGGGCAAACGGCGTGGCGCTCTCGCCCGCTGGCGACATGCTCTGGGTTACGGAACACGGTGCGAACAAGCTGCACGCGGTGAAGCTTGGTACCGACCACGTGAGCATCCCGTTCAGCTCGTCCTCTGTCGCCTACTATTTCTGCGGCTGGGAAGGGCCGGATTCTTGTAGTGTCGATAGCGAGGGGAATCTCTACGTCGCGCTGTTCAGGCAGGGGCGCTATCTTGTCTTCAACGCTATGGGCGTACCGGTGAGGCAGATCCTCATCCCCGAACGCGCTGAAGGCCGCATGCTGCTGACCACGCACCCCATGTTGCGCCCGGGTACCCGCGAGCTCTTCCTCACCGCCTCCGACGAGGCAACACACGAGACGGCGCTGTACGTGTCCGAGGGTCTCGCGCCAGCGTATACGAGCTTTCAGTTCCAGTGAGGCGCGGCCACTAGGCGCAAAACAGCCTGACGGCTCGTGACCGCGTCTTCGGCGGGCGTCTTCGCAATGAATACCTATCATTTTTGATAGATATACCTATCAAAAATGATAGGTATATCTATTATAATTGCGAGGGACAAGCCACGAGAAAGGCTGCGCATATGTACCAGAGAGAGTTGTCCTATCGGCTGGCAAAGCGCTTGCGTGAGCCAAGACACTTCATGCAAATCGTCATGGGGCCCCGTCAAACAGGCAAGACAACCGCCATTCAACAGGCGCTGCAGCAAGTCGGCCTACCCTATCACGTGGCATCGGCAGATGCATCGGAACAATCTCCTGCATGGATCGAAGTCGAGTGGAGGCAAGCCCGCAACGCAGCAATGCGAGGACAGGCAATACTCGTTCTGGATGAGATTCAGAAGGTCCCCGAGTGGTCCAACACGGTCAAGGCGCTCTGGGACGAAGACAGCTGGAACGGCACTCCTCTGACAGTCGTGCTTTCTGGCTCGTCCTCCCTATTGCTCGCCGAAGGGCTTACGGAGTCACTCGCAGGCCGCTTCGAGCTGTTGCGCTCTACCCATTGGTCGTTTTCTGAAATGCATGATGCTTTCGGCTATACACTCGATGACTATCTGCACTTCGGCGGGTATCCGGGTGCTGCAAGCCTCTGCCAAGACGAACTTCGCTGGCGCTCGTATATGCGTGATTCGATTATCGAGACGACCATCTCGCGCGACATCTTACAAATGGAGCACGTAAGGAAACCCGCCCTTATGCGGGCTCTGTTCGATCTTGGTGCTCAGTACTCCGCACAAGAGCTTTCCTATCGGAAAATCTTAGGTCAGCTCGACGACAAGGGAAATACCGACACCGTCAAGCACTATCTCACGTTACTCGAGGGTGCCGGCATCATGTCTGGCTTACAGAAATATCACGGCAAGCAAGTTGTTTCACGCGCAAGCTCTCCGCGACTCATGGTGCACGACCCGTCACTCATGACCGCCTCTTGGAGAGGGAGCGGAAACCTCTTGCACGATCCTGCTCTCCGCGGTCACCTTGTCGAAACGGCCGTCGGCTCCACGCTCATCGCGCGCTCCCAGCTGGAGAACTTTGAGCTCTATTGGTGGCGTGAGGGCAATCTCGAAGTCGATTTCGTGCTCAAACGCGGAGATGACATGATAGCTATCGAGGTTAAAAGCGGACGCATCAAGAAAAGCGGCATCGGCGAGTTCTGCAAGCTCTACAAAACTGCCCGACCGATCGTCGTAGGTGCGCGCAATGCTCCTTTGGATGCCTTCCTCGCCGGAGAGATACCGCTGTTTTAATGAGGCCGGGCGAATGTTGCTGATGCAATTACTGTAGCGCCCCCGCGTTCTCCCGTCATAATGGCAATGTATGGCGCTATATAGATAGCGTACTAACGATACACCCCTCATTGAAACGGATACCACCCGTGGCATCACCCCATAAGCACAAGCACCCAGCAAAGGCCGCGAGCCGCGACGCCCGCCCTTCCCGCCCCCATCGCGATCCGGCCGGCCCCTCCGCGCTCGGCCTCACGCGGGCGGACTTCTTGCCCGTAACCCGTGCAGACATGGAGGCGCGCGGCTGGGAACAGTGCGACTTCGTCTACATCTGCGGCGACGCGTACGTCGACCACCCGAGTTTCGGCCAAGCCATCATCTGCCGCCTGCTCGAGGCGCACGGCTACCGCGTGGGCGTCATCGCGCAACCCGACTGGCGCGACCCGGAAAGCATCGCTGCACTTGGCGAACCGCGGCTCGCATTCCTCGTATCCGCCGGCAACATGGATTCCATGGTGAACCACTACAGCGTGTCGAAGCACCGTCGCCGCACCGACGCCTACACCCCCGGCGGCGCCACCGGGGCGCGACCGGATCACGCGACCATCGTCTACGGCAACCTCATCCGCCGCGTGTTCAAGGAGACGCCCATCGTGCTTGGCGGCATCGAAGCGAGCCTGAGACGCCTTGCACACTACGACTATTGGCAAGACCGTCTCAAGCGCTCCGTGCTGCTCGACTCCGGCGCAGACATGATCATCTACGGCATGGGCGAACGGCCGATCATCGAGCTTGCCGAGGCACTCGATGCTGGCCTTCCCATAAGCCAGATCACCTATATCGACGGGACGGTGTGGCGCACGCGCTCGCTCGACGACGCCTACGACGCCGTGGAGCTGCCCAGCTGGGATGAGCTTTCCGCCGACCCGCTCGTCTACGCACAAAGCTTCAACACGCAGCATCAAAACATGGATCCCTTCAGCGGAAAGCGCCTCGTGGAACCCTACCCGCACAACGTGTTCGTGGTGCAGAACCCGCCCGCGCGCCCGCTTTCGCAAGCGGAGTTCGACGAAGCGCACGACCTGCCCTACACGCGCTGCTACCACCCGGATTACGAAGCCGCCGGCGGCATTCCCGCGCTCAAAGAGGTCAAGATGTCGCTCATCTCGAACCGCGGGTGCTTCGGCGAGTGCAGCTTCTGCGCGCTCACGTTCCATCAGGGGCGCATCGTGCAGACGCGCAGCCATGAATCGCTGCTGGCAGAGGCGAAGCGCATTACCGAGGAACCCGACTTCAAGGGCTATATCAACGACGTGGGCGGCCCCACGGCGAATTTCCGCCAGCCTGCCTGCAAGAAGCAGCTCACGCGCGGCGCCTGCACGAACAAGCGCTGCCTGTGGCCGAGCGTGTGCCGGCAAATGGACGTCTCGCACAAGGATTACGTGCAGCTGCTGCGCGAGCTGCGCGCGCTTCCCGGCGTGAAGAAGGTCTTCGTGCGCAGCGGCATCCGCTTCGACTACCTCCTCGCCGACCCCGACCCCAAGCAGACCTTCCTGCGTGAACTTTGCGAGTATCACGTTTCCGGCCAGCTCAAAGTGGCACCGGAACACGTGAGCGACGCCGTGCTTTCCGTCATGGGCAAGCCGAGCCGCGCCGTGTACGACCGCTTCGTGGACGAATACCGACGCATGAACAAGCAGCTCGGCAAGAAGCAGTACCTCGTGCCGTACCTCATGTCGAGCCATCCGGGTTCGACGCTCAAGGAGGCCGTGGAACTTGCCGAATACGTGCGCGATATGGGCTACATGCCCGAGCAGGTGCAGGATTTCTACCCCACGCCTTCCACGATGTCGACCTGCATGTACTACACCGGCGTCGATCCACGCACCATGGATCCCGTCTACGTGCCGAAAGCCGCGCACGAGAAGGCGCTTCAACGCGCGCTTATTCAGTATCGCAAACCCGAGAACTACGATCTGGTGCGCGAAGCTCTACAGAAGGCCGGACGCACCGATCTTATTGGCTTTGGTCCGAAGTGCCTCATCCGCCCCACGCGCCCGCATGCCAAGCGAAACGATAACCTAAGCCCAGGACTCAATGTATCTCCAGGCAGACGCGGCGACGGAAACGCAGGCAAGACCCGCGGCTCCAACAAGCGCGGCGGCAACGCCCACGGTCGCAACCGCGCCGGTCAAGGCCGCGAAGCCAACCGCGGCGGACATCGAGAGTAGGCCTTCAAGGACGGCCACAGTACCTGGTACCGAGATCATCGTTTTGAGCATTTTGGATTCTTGCGTGCGCCGAACGCTCCCCGCACAGAGACCAAACGTGCCTACCGTTTATCGCGCTGAACGTTTCAGCTCTCGGTACCGCACCTCGCGCGCACCTTTTCGACCATCTCACGCGTGATGCTTACCGAAGCGTATGCACGGCGGCGCTCTCGACGTAGCCAACCACCGACTTCATCGGGCGTCATCGTGGAAATGCGCGACCGGGAGAAACCACCCTTGTCGCGCGTGACGACGCAGTCTGCACCGATCTTCTTCGCCGCCTGGTACACCAAGCAGTCCTCAAAATCGTCCCATGACGCTCGCGCAGCGTTAAGGACATCGTCTCCGTCTATCGAAACGACGTGCAGAAACGATGCTGACGCGCAAAATGCCTGTTGGATATCGGCAGCCGGGATATGACGCGATAGCACGTAAAACACGTCGGTAAACGACTTCGCCGAAGCCCAGAGCTCGAACTCCCCGTACCATTCCGCGATGCGCAGCGAGTTGCATGCCTCAAAGAACGGTTCTCGGCGGCCGAAATAATCGATGAGCACGCAGGTATCAAGCAAGAGCTTCATAGTCCGCCTCACGCGCCGCCGCGATATACGCCTTGTAGTCGCCGCCGTCGATCGCGTCCCACGCGGATGACGGCACGCCCACCGTCGACTGCGCGATGGAGGCCACAAGTGCGTCGAGCGATGCCGCGTCGGGCATGGCATCGCTTCGATTCTCTTCACCGGGCTCTACCTGCGGAAGCTGCCGTTTTGCTATAACGTATTCATACGCGCTGCGGATGAGCTCACTCGGCGTAGACCCCAACTGCGCAAGCACCTTGTTGCCCTGTCGGCGAATCTCCGGGGCGATGCGCGCGGAAACGAGATCGGACATGAGTGCCTCCTTCTCCTGGTAGTATTGGAAACAGCTCTAGTGTAATACGTATTACAGACTGTAACAAGGTCATTTGGGAACGCGTTTCGCACCCGTCCCCAAATGAGTCATTCTGGCGGAGCGGAAGCGGAGACGGTGCCCTGCCAGCTAGGACGGGCAACGTCTCCGCCGTATTTGGTATGCCTATTCGTTGTCGCCGGCAGTCAGCTGCGTCGCGGAGAGCGCACCGTCTGTATCGCCCTGCTCTGCCGCCTCTGGCCACACCCAATCCGTGAACGCCGGGTGATCGAACCCCTCGTCAACCGCGAACTGGAACGCCTCCTCGCGGAACGTCTCCCACGTAGCGATCTGTTCAGCGAACGCGCCCGCATCGCCGCGGCGCGCCCCCGCCAGCCGCAACGCGTCGGCCGCGAGCTCCCAGCGATCCATGTTGTTCAGCCGCAGCATGTCAAACGGTGTGGTCGTGGAGCCCTTCTCCTCGTAGCCGTGCACGCGCCACGCGTCGTGACCGGGACGATCCCACACCAAGCGCCGAATGGTGCCCGCATAGGCATGGAAGCAGAAGAGCACCGGCTTCTCGCCCGCGCCGAAGAACTCGGCAAAGCGCTCATCGCTGATGGCGCGGTCGTTCTCGCACGCATTCTGGATCTTGAGCAGATCGACGACGTTCACGAACCACACCTTGATGCCGAGCTCGCGCAGCAGGTCGGTCGCCGCAAGCGCCTCGAGCGTGGGCACGTCGCCGCAGGTCGCCACCACCAGGTCCGCATCGGCGAG
>CAJLVH010000074.1 GCA_905210055.1 uncultured Enorma sp.
ATCTCCTCCATCTCCACGAGGTACTGGGCTCCGTCGATCGAGATCTTGAACTTACGCAGCATGTTCGTTTTCCGTGCCTTTCTGTTCCAGCTTCTTATAGATACGTTTCACCGTAAAGGAGCTCTTATTGAGAGCCCCCGCGCCGAGTGCCGTAGCGATGGCGGCAACGCGGCGATGCTCGGGGTTGGCGATGTTCACGCGCCTCACCACGAGCTTGCTTTTCTCATAGGAGCCTGCGGCCAAGGCCGAGGCGATGATGCAGGCGGGCAGATGCTCCGCGGGATCGACGGGGAGATAGGGTGGAACCTCTTCCCATTCATCCGCAGGGCAGCCCAGCGCGATCTGAGCACGCGACGAAGGCGTCTCCGCGTTCGATGCCGCGCGCTTCTGCGTTCTGCGCGAAGACCGATCGCGCAGCCAGGAGCGAAAACCCATGCGATGTCCTTTCCCACGCGCCGTCCCTGTGCATAACCCCGTGGCGCGTGTGCATATGTAGATATTGTATAGGGGATGGGGCTGTTTGTGGAGGAGAAGTGAAAGAAGGTGGTGCCGTGGGGCGCTGCCGTAGCGCGCCACGCGGTTTGTGGGCTTGTGAATGCGTGCGTCCGTGGGCTGCATGCGCTGCGAGACGGGGTCTATGTCAGAATGGCTCCTTGACCGGAGTGTGCGAGCTTCGACAGCGAGACCTGTCATTTGGAGGAGCGATGACGCCATAGCTGAGCTTTCCGCAACGTTTGTATGCGTCTTCGGGAGCCGAAAAACGCTCTGGGAGGCTAATCAAATGGCTCGCTAGCGCAGGGTGGGTGCCATTGAAGTCGTTGCTACAGCTGAATATCACATGCACGCTTCACAACGAGGCTTCTCGTGAGCTCATTAGGGAAAGGAGTGCCGTTGGTGAGGTGGTCATCGGCATCATCCCCGTGAGGGTGGTATTCGCAGCTGTTTACGCTCAGACTTGCTGGAGCCGTTGGCGAGCCGGGGCGCTTGTTATCCCTGCGCCGCTTTCTCGCACGTTGCTCACGACCTTCCGCTAAGGTTGCGTGCGGCCAGCTGGCGCGCCGGTCTTCTGGTGAGGCATCTGTTGCATGTTGATATCTTTCTCGTCGAGCCAGCGTCATGCGCGTTTCTCGATGGGCGGGGGATCGACCGCGGCCCGTCTATGCCCCTCGATTTACGACGACGCCTCTTTCCACGCTTCTGCACGAGAGTGGCTTGATGCCACTCGAGATCCCGCTGCCCTGCCGCGCATGCCGCCTGTGGGAGAGAACAAGCCGTTTACCGAGTAAGTCAATTAATGCGATAGTAATAAACTAAAAGCAACTTAAATAGATTATTATAAGGATACGGGTCGCGACCGTACCTAGTCGTTGCTATAGAAAGGAGGAGCGCGTGGTCAAGATGTTCCACATCGAGCCGATTATCGAGGCTCGCGCGTGGGGAGGCAGGAAGATCATCGAGCAGTTCGGCTATCAGACTGATCTGGATAACATAGCCGAGGTGTACCACGTCATCGCCATCCCGGGCCATCTCGACTGCCTCGTATCCGATACTGGGCAGCCGCTGTCTGAGTTCTATGCAACCCATATGGAGCTGTTCGACTGCGACTCGAGCGACTTACCCGTTCGCCTAGTAACCGCCAACGCCGCTGATCGCTTGTCGTACCACCTGCATCCTCAGGAAGATTATGGGTTTGCCCACGAGGGCATGCACAGCAAGATCGAGGGGACGTTTACCATCGAGGAGACCGGCGAAGAATATGAGGTGATTGTCGGGCACAACGCCCAATCGCTGGAGCAGTTCAAAGCTTGGGTTGAAGAGGGGGCATGGGACAAGCTGTTCCGTCCGATCAAGATGCACGTGGGGGACTACCTTCATATGCCGATTGGAACGCTGCACGGCGAGTCCGGCGATGGAACCGTGATATCGGTTGCGTTCTCTACGAACGGCGATATCACGTACCGCCTCTACGATTGGGGTCGAAACGACCCCCAGCGGCCGCTTCATGTCCAGCAGGTCTTCGATAACGTAAACATGCCCGACGACAAGGTCGAGGGCTATCACGTCATCCCCTACGAGCAGGATGGCTGCCTCGTCTATGACTACTACGCCAAGCCGGGAGAGTACGTCGGCAGGCGCGTGAAGGTGGACGGCTCGGGCTCGTTCGGCATGGATGAGTTCATGTTCCTGCTCTGCCTCCAAGGCGAGGGCGCCGTCGCTGGAAATGCCATCAAGCCAGGGGAAACCTTGTTCGTCCCTGCCCACTCCGGCGACCTCGAGCTCTGCGGAGACCGTCTCGACCTTGCCGTTCTTTCGTATAAGGATGCGTGAGCCCATGGCTAAGCGTTTGGTGCTGGCGACGCACGCCTCGTTGGCGCAGGGATTGAGCGACGCGCTCGCACTGCTGGTAGGGGGAGACAAGCCCTACGTCATATGCGCGTACACGGACTGCACCACGCCGCTCGAGGCTCTCACCTCCCTGTTCGATTCGTTTGAGCCCGGCGATGCCGTCATCGTATGTACCGACATCCTCGGCGGCAGCGTGAACACCATGGTGGGGGAGCTTGCTCGAACACGCGAGATTCATGTCGTCACGGGCGTGAACCTCGGCGCGGTCATAGAACTCGCTCTCATGCCCGTGGGGCAGGTCTGTGAGGAATCGATTCGCTCCGTCGTCGACCGTGCGCGCGAAGGCTTGCTTTATGCCAACGACCTGTTCGCATCGCTCGAGGCGGTCGCATCCGACGATGTCGATTTCTTTGACGAATAGGGCGGGAAAGGAGTACGAAATGATTACGCAGGTACGACTCGATGAAAGACTCATACATGGCGAGGTCACGACGAAGTGGATCAACTTCCTGCACGCAAATCGCATCCTAGCAGTCGATGACGAGGTCGCGGGGGACGCGTTTCAGAGCAACCTCTTGAAGATGGGCGTTCCGAAGAGCTGCAAGTGCCTCATTCTCTCGGTGGAGAAGGCGATTGACGTGCTCAACGACCCGCGCTGCGAGGGCCTGTCCCTTTTCGTGCTCGTCCGCACGCCGCAGAACTTGCTCAAGCTCGTCGAAGGCGTGCCGGGGATCGAGGAGGTCAACATTGCGAATTACGGGTATCTGATCCGCCCCGACGCGCCGGGAAAGAAGGCCATCAACCGTTGCCTCGCGTTCGATCAAAACGACATCGAGTGCATAAAGAAGGTTCAAGAACGCGTCTCGAGCTGCTACCACCAGGTGCTTTCCGACACCGCGAAGGTGGAACTCGATCTGTAGGGGGAGTGCTGTGGCTCCCTGCCTCGTCCCGTAGACGACTGATTGACAGCTGTAGGTAAAAAACGAAGGGGGTTGGCATGATCATTCAAGCCATCTTGGTATTCCTCGCCATCTTATTCTGTAAGAGCGACCAGTATCTGTTACCGAACATGATGATGGAGCGGCCCATCTTCACCGGCTTTCTCGTCGGCCTCGTGCTCGGTGACGTGACGACTGGCATCCTAATCGGCGCCCAGCTCGAGCTCGTGTTCTTGGGCGTCGTGTTCGTCGGGAACGCCACGAGCGCGGAGCCGACGACGGGTACGGGCATCGCGGTCGCCTTCTCCGTGCTTTACGGCCTTTCGATGGACGCCGCGATCGCGCTCGGCATCACACTGAGCTATGTCTGTCTGGCGTTCCAGGCGGTCGAACCCGCAATCGCCGAGGTGTATCAGACAATCACCGACCGCTTTATCGAGCAAGATAAGCAGCGGAGTTTCGAGATCACCGCGGTCTTGCTGACGCTTCTCGAGGTCTCCATCTCGCCGTTCATCGCATTCCTCGCAGTCGCGTTCGGCGGGGATCTCGTTCAGTCGCTCATGGATAACATGCCGGCGTTCGTCATGACGGGCATTAGCGCAGCTGGTGCCATGCTCCCCGCTGTGGGCATCGCCGTCCTCGCATCCATGCTGTGGGACACGAAGATGTCGATCTATTTCCTCTTTGGCTTCTTTGTCATGAAGTACATGGGTCTCGAGATTATCTTCCTTGCGATGATTGCCATCTTCATTGCCGCAACCGAGCTGTTCCATGCGATGGACGGCCGCACGCCTGGTACGAAGGCGGTTGCTGCCGAGGCCGCAACGTCCGATGAGAGCAACGAAATGGAGGAGTTCTTCAATGAGTAGCAAATTGACTGAAGGGCTGACTCAAGAAGAGATCACTCAGCTCAAGACCATCAACCGCCGGTTTCTCAACTACGCGGTCATCTACACCTATTCCAAGCTCTGCGGCAACGGCGTCGCCTACGGATTGTGGCCGTTTCTGAACTGGCTCTATCCGAATCCGGAGGATAAGGAAAAGAAGATCGAGGCACTCAAGCGCCACACGACCTTCTTCAACCTCACGCCACAGTTCACGCCGTTTTGCTTTGGGTTGTTTGCCTCCATGGAAAAGGAGGCGAAGGAGAACCCCGACTTCGACGTCTCGACCATCGAGGCGGTCAAGGCGAGTATCCAGGGTCCGCTTTCCGGTATCGGCGACTCGATTTTCTGGGTCACGTGGCGCGTCATCGTGACTGGCCTCGCGCTACAGTTCTCGCTCCAGGGGAGCTTGGTTGGACCCATCCTGTTCCTCCTGCTCTACAACATTCCGGCGTTCATCATCCGCAACTCCCTGTGCTACGTGGGATACAAGATGGGTACGAGCGTCATCCAGCGTGCGTATGAGTCCGGCATGATCCAAGTGCTCACGCGCGTCGCCTCGATCGTCGGCCTCATCATGGTGGGCGGGATGGCGGCGAGTCAGATCAGTGTGCCCATCACGCTCGAATTTTCGCTTAATGGTGCGACGCAGTCGATCTACGAGGTATTCAACAGCATCTTGCCGGGTATGCTCGAACTCATGTTGGTGCTCGTGCTGCTGCGCCTCATCAAGAAGAAGGTCAACGTGACCGTTATGATCGCCGCCGTGTTCGTCATCGCGATCATTGGCGCGTTTGTGGGGGTGTTTTAATGGTGGAGTACAAGGGCGATGTCGTTATTATTGGGGCGGGACGTTCGGGTCGCGGCCTCCACGGGGAGTTCTGCTTCAAGGACGGGTGGCGCATCACGTTCGCCGACATCGACCGCGAGCTCATTCGCAAGATGAGAGCTCAGGGCTCATATACGTCGTTCAGCGAGAAGGATGGCGCCGAAGGCTTCGAAGAGTGCGTAGTGAGTGGTTACCGGGCGCTGCATATCGTTGACGATCGACCCGAGTATATCGATGCGCTCGCGTATGCCGATATCATTTTCACTGCGACGTTCGACGATGCATTTGAATCGATTGTCTGCGATATAAAAGACGCCCTTGACCGAAAAATCGAACTGGGTTTGGAAAAGCAGTTCGCGCTCGTGGTCGGTGCGAATTACGTAGGGTTATATGATTATTTCTCCGCCGCATTTGCTCGGGAGTTCGATTCGGACGAGCGACGCTGGTTCGATCGGTTTGGCGTGCTTGCGGAGTCGATCATATACCGCGTGAGTTCATTTCCGAACGAGGAGCAGAAGGCTCGCGACGAGCTGAGCGTCCAGAACGATTCGTTTGCCGTGCTGCAGGTGAATACCGGCCAGTTCGCGCGTGCCGACAAGATCGAGAAGCCTGGATTCTTCCAAGACGAGGACGATACGCTGCGCTTCATGCATTGCAAGATTTGGAATATCAACACGGCACACTGCTCGCTCGCGTTCCTCGGTCAATACTATGGCTGCGCGTGCATCTGCGACGCCGCGAACGACAATTATATAAGCAGGGTGTCCTATCTTTCGTCTGTGGAGGCATATGCTGGCCTTGCGAAGCGCTATGATCTTCCCGATGAGCCTGACAGGGAGAGCGAGCGCGCGCTCTGGGGCTGGTACCGCGATAGAACCATGCTCGACACCGTCGAGCGCGTGGGCAACGACCCCATTCGCAAGCTGCGTCGCAACGACCGCTTTATAGGACCTGCCCTCAACTGCATGAAGTACGACATTTTACCGGTGCATATCTGTCAGAACGCGGCATACGGGTTCTTCTTCCACAATGAGGGCGATGCCCGCACGGATCGCATGGCGGCTCGCATCGCGAGCGAGGGTATCGAGCAAACGATTCAGCAGGTCTGTGGACTCGATATCGAGAAGAGCGATGAACGCGTTGTCTTTGAGCTCATCCTTTCAAAGTACCGCGACCTTGCGGACGTAAACCCGCTCGACAAGCTTCTTGCCTAGACTTTGGGATATATAAGGCGGATATCCGATAGACAAATGCGTGGCTGCAGATGATACTTGAATCTGCAGCTACGTGCTTTGCTGTTCTGAACGATTTGGCTGAATGAGCGAAGAAGGATTTCCATGTTTTCCGGTCATTTGAAGATGAAGCTGCAGGATTTGTCATACAAGGAGAATCTCATTGCCAATTTCATCATGGCAAATAGAGCGTCTGCCTCGAGCATGACCTCCTATGAGATCGCGGAGGGAGCGGGAGTTGCTCAGAGCGCGGTTATGCGCTTCTCGAAGAAGCTCGGCTACTCGTCGTTCAAGGAGCTCCAGGTCGACCTCATGTATGACGATCCCGATGATTCGAACGAGGTCTCGCCGGAAGAGGATACCGTCACTACAGTCGAGAAGATTCAAAGGGCATACCAGCAATCGGTCGAAGAAATGCTTCGTCTCAATAGGGGCGATGTGCTCGAGCAAATTGCGGGCGCAATTTACCGTGCCCATCGCTTGCTGTGCTTCGGAGCGGAAACGTCCCTTGTGATGGCGCGGCTCTTCTCGGACCACATGAGCGAAATCGGAAAGGACTCGCATGCCTCGTCCGACCTCTTCGACAGTGCGGGCTTCATCAAGAATATGGGACCGAATGACTTGCTGCTCATCGTGTCCGCATCCGGGGAGACCTTGAGTTGCGTGAAGGTTGCAGAGCTTGCCAAAAAATACAGCGTACCGATGGTGTCTATCACCGGTCCTCATGCGAATACGGTGCGGTCGATGGCGGATTACGAGCTCGTGTCGTCGGACTACAAGGTTTTTACCAACATGGTCGTAATCAATAACCGCTGCTCGCAGATGTTCTTGCTCGAATGTCTGTTCTTGCTGGTATGGAAGCACAATCCAATTGAGTTCAACAAGAAGATTCAGGAGCTCAACCAAAACCTCGATTCTGTCGCAGGCTGGCCGATGAAGACGAAGCGAGACGCTTTCGCAGGGGACGCCCATCGCATTACCAGCGACGGAAAGCAGAAGGTATAGATACCTGCGGATGGGTTGTGGTTGCGGCGCAGAGCTTCCGAGGTCGTGTGGGATTTGAGAACCTTGTGGTGAGTTTGTGACACAAGGCTCTTCGACGCCATGTAGGCTTTGATGATTTCGAAAAGCGAAAACGTTACTGTGGCTGAAATGGGCATTATCAGACATCTGAATGCGATTCTCAAGGCTTTCGGCGGGTGTTGGTAAGTTAACGCTTGCTGGAGGAGAAGTGAAAGAATGTGAGAGGTCACAGCTGAGCTGCGGTGATGGTTGGTATGCGATCCATCGCATGCGGCTCGCGCGCGATGGCCTCCCGGCGCGGGTAGGCCGCGGAGCAGAATCGGCGCCGTTCCCATATGCTGTCCCGCGTTATAACGCAGCAGAATATGACCAACATGCTGGTCATCTATCTGATACTATAGAGATGGCGCAAGGAGGTGCGGTATGGATGCTGCCATGCATATTCCCGAGGATCATCGTTTCGGAATCGCAGATGCGAAGGCTCATCTGAGTTCTCTCGTCACGCGTGTCGAACAGGCCGGAGAGTCGTTCGTGCTCGTGCGCTATGGAAGGCCAGTCGCACGGATCACGCCGTATCGTGACGAGGTAAAGCCAGAACGTTCAGCACGCGGGATTCTCAGCGCGCATGCCGATGCGGCTCGTCGCGAACAGGAGCAGGTCGCATTTCTGAAGGCGATGGTGGATAAACATGACGCTGACCTTGCTTGATGCCAATGCGGTGCTTCGCTACCTCTTGGAAGACATCGAGGACCAGGCTGCGCAGGTGGAGCGTGCGGTCGAATCGGGCGCTGAAGTTACGCTTGAGGTGCTCGCGGAGTGTGTATACGTGCTGCAGGGAGTGTATGCCGTTCCTCGTTCAGATATTGCGGAAAGTATCGAGATTCTGCTCGAAGAGGTGTATTGCGCGCGCAAGCGCGTCGCGGCAACTGCGTTGGGGCTCTATCGTGGGTGTACGTTCGACTTCGTCGACTGCGTGCTCGCCGCCGAGCATGCCGTGAACGGCCAGGATGTTCTCACCTTCGATAAGAAGCTGCGCTCCCTCATATCGCTGGTAGGATGACAACTTGGCGCGCCGCCGTCGTTCATCGTGTGTTCGCCCGATGCCGCTTGTCTAATGCTACGGACGAACGGGCATAATCCCACCGATTGCATATTCGCATGTCTGTTGTAGGAGGTACTTATGGCTACGTTTTACAAGGATGCCGAGAATCATTTCCTCGTCGCGCTTTCGTCCGATGCGCCTGCACCAGAGGGATACACCGCGCTTGAGGCAAATACTACCGATGCCGCTCAGGAAAAGCACGTGCCCGTCGTCGCGCGCGAAAACGACGGCCGTCTCATTCATGTGACCGTCGGGTCGACGGAGCATCCCATG
>CAJLVH010000075.1 GCA_905210055.1 uncultured Enorma sp.
TGAAGCCTGTCCCCAACGTGACGAAACCGACATAAACGCACCCGTCCCCAACGTGTTGCGCGTCAACCTGTTACCGGGGTGTTGCCGAACGTGTTGAAGGGAGGAACGGGGTGGAGCTAGATTTTTTGCGGGGGCTGCAGGGGCTGCATACGCCGGAGCTCGATGCGCTCATGGTGGGCGTCACCACACTCGGCGACCGTTCGCTCGTGTGGCTCGTGCTGGGATGCGCGCTCATCGTCCCACGGCGCACGCGTCGCGCGGGTGCTGCGGTCCTCATCGCGCTTGCGTTTTGCACGCTCGTCGTCGATTTCGCCCTGAAGCCGCTTGTGGCGCGTCCACGGCCGTTCATGCTCGATGCGGGCGTCGAGCTCCTCATCCCCAAACCGGGCGGATGGTCGTTTCCCTCGGGGCATTCGGCAAAGTCCTTCGCGGCTACGGCAGCGCTCGCAGCGAGCCTTCCCGCGGGTTGCCGTCGCTTCGCAGCGCCTGCCTTCTTGCTCGCGATTCTCATCGCGTGCTCGCGACTCTACCTCTTCGTCCATTTTCCCACCGACGTGCTCGCGGGTGCGGCGCTCGGCGCGGCGCTCGGTATCGTTGCGGCGCGGGTTCTTCGCGTGCTGCCCCATCCCTCGCACGCCGCGTAACCCTATGAGCCATGAGCGCTATGCGCGCGGGGAGAACATGTTCTTGAGCGAGAACTCTGCCTGCACGGTGCGCAGCATGAGGTCGGCATCGGCGAGCCCGAGATGGCGCTCCTTCTCGTCTGCGGAAAGCGTGCCGCGGCGCCGCGCCCAGTTCTCCAGGCTCGCCGGAGCGCTCTCGCGCGGCAGGGCGGCGACCTCGCCATCGAGCCGGCGGCAGATATCGCGCGAGTCCACGACCACGATCTCGCCCGCGCGCCGTGCCTCGGCATAGCCGTTGAGATGCAGACGGAACCACGAGTCCTCGAACGACGCGTTATGCGCCATGATGGGGTAGCGCTTCATGAGATCGAGCAGCGCCGCCTGCGCCTCCGCATCCGCGCGGAAGGGGCGCTTCCCCTCCAGGTCGCTCCAGGTGATGCCGTGGATCTGTGTGAGCGGCACGCCGGCGGTGCGATACGGTTCCTCGGGAAGGCCGTAGAAGCGCTCGCCGCCCGCGAACGGCTCGGCGTCTGCCGCGAGCTCCATGAGCTCGAGCCCCATGTTGATGATGTAGCCGCGCTCCGGGGCGGTGCCGGTCGTCTCGATGTCGATGCCGATGATGGTGCCGCGCACCTGCGCGCTCACGTAGGCCACGGCGAACGCATCGCGGTCCCCCCCCCGCCACTTCGCGCTCCACCTCTTCGGCGGGGCGCTGCTGCAGCGCGGCGATTCCTCGGCAGATGTCGGTGTCGGAAAGGCCGCGCGCCAGTGCGACGGAGTTCACGTTGCGGAGCTTCGCCTCGCCAATCTGGTCGCAGAGTCCGCGGTTGCGGTCGGCGAGCTGGCGGACGATGTCGAACGAGAACCCCGGTTCATCGCTTGTTGCGTAGGCATCGAGCAGCGCGCGGAGCGCCTCCTCGTTTTTCTGACGCTCAGATTGCAGCGCGCCCTCGCCGCCAAAGAGCAAGGGCATCGAGGGTTGCATCGTGTAATCGAGGGCCTGCTCTACATTCATGGAAACACCTCTCACATGCTGATATCGCTTGCCACATGGAACCAACGTGGATACCATGGCGAAATCACGTCGAAGCGCAACGGCTTTCGCGAGGAGGGTATGAACACGCCGTGCGTCGTTGCCGCTCATGCCGAACCGCTGCGTTGCTGAGTCGCCGCGCCGCGTCGAAATCGGTATCGATCTGTATCCTAGCACGCTCGCTGCTCGCTTTGCTGCGCGCGACGAAAGCGATATGAAAGAAGGGGAGCCCTGCTCCATGGATCTATTGTTTCACCTGATCGAACATGCGCTTGAGGACACGTTGCCACTCGTGCCGTTCCTCTTCATCACGTACCTGGTGCTCGAGGCGCTTGAGCATGCGGCGGGCGACCGTGCAGGCGCCCTGGTGCGCCGCGCCGGCGCGGCAGGCCCTGGCATCGGTGCGCTGCTGGGCGTCATCCCGCAGTGCGGCTTCTCGGCTATGGCGGCGACGCTCTATGCGGGGCGCGTCATCACCTTGGGAACGCTTGTCGCCGTGTTCCTCTCCACATCCGATGAGATGCTGCCCCTGCTCGTGGCGGAGCGCATCAAAGCGGGTGAGCTCGCGTCGATTCTTGTGGGCAAGGCTTTGGCCGCGCTCGCGACCGGTATGCTGCTCGACGCGCTGCTGCGCCTCATTCGGCGAAACGCCCGCGTCCATGCGGCGCTGCAGAGCGTCGCGCGCGGCCGCGGCGGCGAGGAGGGCCTCGTCGAGGCGATGGCGTCGGCAGGTGAGGGCGTCGGGCGCATCCATCGCCTGTGCGAGCAGGATCGATGCGGTTGCGACGATGGGCGCGCCGAAGAGGTACACGCCGAGGTGCTTGGGGGCACAGGGGGACATGCTCGCGCGGGTGCTGCAGAGGGGGATCGTGCCCATGAGCAACACGATGCCCATGACGCGCATGACCACCACCACGATCACCATAGCAGCGCATGGTCGATCGTTCGCAGCGCGCTTTCGCATACCGTGCAGGTAACGGCTTTCATCTTCATCACCACGTTCGCGCTGGTGCTCATCCTCGAGACGGTGGGGGAGGATGCGCTCGCGGCGTTGCTCTCTGCAAACGAGGGCGTGGCGGTGTTCGTTGCCGCCCTCGTGGGGCTCATCCCCAACTGCGCGGCGAGCGTGGTCATCACCCAGCTCTACCTTGAAGGCGTGCTGGGCTTCGGCCCGCTCATGGCAGGCACGCTTGTTGCCGCGGGCGCGGGCTACCTCGTGCTCTTCCGCGCGAACCGCAATCTACGCGAGAACCTCGTCATCCTGGTGCTGCTCCTTGTTGCCGGCGTGCTGTGGGGTTTGTTCTTCTCGCTTTGGTAACGATGCATCACGATGATACAGGCGGGCTGTCTGGCTTATCTCGTTTGAAGGAGGGGCGATGAGGTTGCGTGATCGCGGTGAGAAGCAGGCGAGAAAGCGCTGGTTCGCTGTGGCGACGGTTCTTGCGATGGTCGTCGTTGCCGCTGCATGCGGCCTGGCGCTCATTGCGACCGGAAACGTCGGCATCACCTCGGCTGTGCGACCGGCCGACCGCTACGGCGCTGTGGTGCCCGCCTATCAATCGCCCGGCGATCGTGATGGCGACGGTGTCGACGACCAGTCGGACATCCTCGAGAGCGCACTCGCCTATGTGCAGACGCGACCTCGCTACCGCAGCGTGTACTATGCGGGCGGCTATCCAGATGACGGGCGCGGCGTCTGCACGGATGTCGTCGCGTTTGCGCTGCGCGGTGCTGGCTTCGATCTGCGCGCGCTCATGGACGAGGACATCGCCGCGCGTCCCGAGGCGTATGGCATCGAGGCGCGCGACGCGAACATCGACTTTCGCCGCGTGGCGAACATACAGGTCTACCTCGAGCGGCATGCTGAGTCGCTTACCTGCGATACGTCCGACATCGCGGCGTGGCAGGGCGGGGACATCGTGGTCTACGACGGGCATATCGGCATCGTGAGCGATCGCCGGAACGCGCAGGGCGTGCCCTACCTCATCCATCATGCAGGGCCTTTTCAGCTCGCCTACGAAGAAGACGTGCTCGAGAGCTATGGAAGGGTCATCGGCCACTACCGCATAGGTGAGAAGTGATACGTTCAGCACCTAGTGCAGAGCGCATTATTTTGAGATACGGTGGATGAAGAGACCGCTTCTGAGCTTCGGCTCGAACCAGGTGGATTTCGGCGGCATGAGGAGCCCCGCATCGGCCACGTCGAGCAGCTGATCGATGCCCGTCGCATGGAGCGCGAACGCGACGCCGTCCGCGCCCGCTCGCTTCTCGAGCTCGTCCGTTCCCCGGATACCGCCCACGAACGAGATGCGCGGGTCCTCCCGCACGTCCCCTACTCCTAAGATGGGCGCGAGCACGCGCTTCTGCAAAACGCTTGCATCGAGCCGCTCCACCGCGTCGCCGGCGGACACCTCTGCCGCGAGCGCCGCGCCCAGGCTGAGCTTCCACCAGCGGCCTTCGGCAAACATGCCGAATATCCCCGGCTGCTCGGGTTTTACGGCGCATGGAGATTGTTCGGCTATGAAACCCTCCTCCTCGATCCGGGCTACGAGCTCCGCTGCCGTGAGTCCCGCACGATCTGCCACCACGCGGTTATACGGCAGAATGGTGAGCTGGCTTGCCGGGAAAAGTACCGAGAGGAAGAAGTTGAACGGTTCGGTGCCGGTGTAGGTCCCGTTGGCGCGCGCAGCCTTGCGGAGCTCCTGTGCCACGCGCACGGCCGATGCGGTGCGATGGTGCCCATCGGCGATGTAGGCGCACGGGATGCGTTCGAACATGGCGTGGATGGCTTCGATGGCCTCCGGTCGCGCGACCTCCCAGATGGTTTGGCGCACGTCGGCGTCGTCGGTGAAGGCATAGAGCGGCGAGCCCTCTTTCGCCGCGCCGACGATGATGTCGAGCACGGGCTCGTCGCGGTAGGTGAGGAAGATCGGTCCTGTTTGGCAGCCGAGCGCCCGCATGTGTTCAACGCGATCCTGCTCCTTCTCGGCGCGTGTGAGTTCATGGCGCTTGATGGTGCCGTTCTCGTATTCATCGATGGCACACACGCCCACGAGACCCGTTTGCGCGTGCCCCTGCCATGCGAGCTCATAAATGTAGTAGGCGCGGTTGCAATCCTCGACGAATGTGCCGTCTGCGATGCGCTCTCGCAAAAGCGCCGCACCGCGCTCGTATACCTCGGCGGCGTACATATCCTGCTCGGGCGGGAACTGGGTTTCCGGCCGATCGATGTTCAAAAACGAACGCGGACGGTCTTTGACGTAGGCGGCCGCCTCGACGCGGTCGAAGACGTCGTAGGGAAGGGCGGCGACCTCGGCGGCGCGCTCAGGGACGGGGCGGATGCAGGGGAAGGGCAGGACGCGCATGGGTGCTCCTTGGAACGTCGGGTGGAGAGGCTAGGTTTTCTCACTGCGTAGACATTTTCCGCCACTTTTTCGTCTTTGGAGTCCAAAAGTGTCGAAAAACGTCGACGCAGTGGAGCGGGTTCGGTCGTCGCTGCCCCGCGATGCATGGAATGCCGTGTGGACAGCCTACTTGATCACGCGGACGCGGTACATCGAAGGAATCTGCTTGAGCTCTTCGATAGTCGAGGCATCGAGGTGCTCATCGGTGTCGAACATGGTGTAGGCGTTCTCGCCGGCGCTTTCGTTCACCATGCGCTGCACGTTGGCGTTATCGTCGGCAAGGATGCGTGTGATCTGGCCGATCATGTTCGGCACGTTCGCGTGCAGGCAGGCGATGCGGCTCGCGGCGCGCGCCTTGCCCATGGAGCAGCTGGGATAGTTCACGGAATGCGCGATGTTGCCGTTTTCCAGGTAGTCTTTGAGTTCAGAGATCGCCATGTCCGCGCAGTTCGCCTCGGCTTCCTCCGTGCCGGCGCCGGAGTGCGTGGTGACGAACGTGTTGGGCATGAGCACAGTTTTGGGGGTGGCGAAATCCGTTGCGAACCAGGAGAGCTGCCCGGCATGGAGCGCGGCGTCGACAGCGTCTTCGTCGATGACGCTCTCGCGGGCGAAGTTGATGAGCACGGCGCCCGGTGCGAGGAGCGCGAGCTGTTCCTCGCCGATCATGTGGAGGGTATCGGCCTTCGAAGGTACGTGCAGGGTGAGGTAGTCGCAGTTGCGGCATAGGTCTTCGAGCGTACCCACGCGCTGGACGTCGCGCGAGAGCTCCCAGGCATGTTCGACCGAGATGAACGGGTCGTAGCCGTAGACGTCCATCCCTAGGTAGACGCAGGCGTTGGCGACTTTGGAGCCCACGTTGCCGAGGCCGATCACGCCCACGCGCTTGTCGCGGAGCTCGTGGCCGACGAACGCCTTCTTCACGTGCTCGGCATTTGTAAGGATGTCGGGATCGCTGGCATGCTCGCGCACCCATGCCATCGACTGCACGACGCCGCGGCTTGCGAGCACCATCATGCAAAGCACCATCTCCTTGACCGCGTTCGCGTTCGCGCCGGGCGAGTTGAACACCACCACACCGCGGCGTGCGTATTCGTCGACGGGGATGTTGTTCACCCCGGCACCGCAGCGCGCGATGGCGCGGATGCTCGCAGGTAGCTCGTAGCCGTGCAGATCCGTCGAGCGCATGAGGATGGCGTCGGCTGCTGCGGCGTCCTCGACGAAGGCGTAGCCCGCGCCGAACGTGACCTGGCCGTCTTTGGTGATGTCATCGATGATTTTGATCTTGCGCATGGTGTGCTCCTGTCGGCGCTTCGTGCGTTCCTCCCCGCTTCAAACAGTCCTGCGCAAGACGGAGGCGCCACTGGCGCCTCCTTTGCGTGCGGAACTCGCGGGGAGGAACGCACGAAACGCCTGCGCTTCCCCTGCGACAAGAAGGCGGGGTAAGGGTGCTTGGCTCATCTTACTCGATTTGATGTTTGGATTCGAATTCCTCCATATAGGCGACGAGGGCTTGTACGTCCTCGAGGGAGACGGCGTTGTAGATGCTCGCGCGCATGCCGCCGACGGCGCGGTGGCCCTTGACGCCTTCGATGCCCCGCTCACGTGCGCCGGCGATGAACGCGGCGTCGAGTTCGGGCGTGGTGCAGCGAAACGTAACGTTCGCGATGGAGCGCGAGCCGGGTTCTGCGAAGGGATGGAAGACCCTGCTGCGGTCGAGCACCTCGTAGATGAGGCGTGCCTTCTCGCGGTTGCGCGCCTCCATGCCGGCAAGCCCGCTGTGGTCTTCGACCCACTTGAATACCTTGCCGCACAGGTAGATGCCGAAGGTATTGGGGGTGTTCAGCATGGAGCCGGCGTTCGCCTGCTGGCGATAGTCGAGGTACGTGGGGCAGTAGGGGAGCGCGGGGCCTTGGGCGAGGAGCTCGTCGCGCACGATGACGACGGTGACGCCCGCGGCCCCGGCGTTCTTCTGCGCGCCGGCATAGACGAGCCCGTAGCGCTCGATATCGAGCGGCATGGAAAGGAAGCAACTCGAGACGTCTGCGACGAGTGGCACCTCGCCGCAGCGCGGAAGCTCGTGGTACATGGTGCCATAGACGGTGTTGTTCTGGCAGATGTGGATGTAGTCGAGGTCGCCCGCCGCCGCCCGCTGCTCGACGGGCGCGAGGTCCGGGATGCGCGAGAAGCCGCAGCCCTCGCCCGTGGCGAGCACCTCGACCTTGCCGTAGCGCATCGCCTCTTGCTGCGCTTTCTTCGAGAAGAGGCCTGTGACCACATATCCTGCGCCTCCTCGGCACATGAGGTTCAGCGGCACGCCGGCGAACTGCAGCGTGGCACCGCCTTGCAGGAAGAGTACGCGATACGTTTGGGGGATGCCCACAACGCGGCGGAGCGTGGCCTCGGCATCGTCGATGACCTCTTGGAATGCCGATGATCGATGGCTCATCTCCAAAATCGACATGCCGGATCCGCGAAAATCGACGAGCTCGTCTGCCGCCTCGCGCAGGACGCTCTCGGGGAGTGCCGCCGGGCCGGCGGAGAAGTTGTGCACGCGGGCCATCATACCTCCCTGGCTGGTCGATGGGTCATCGGGCGTGGCGACTGGGAGCAAAGATCCGCCGCCGAGGTTCGATTACTCTACCATAGCGCCGCGTGCGGACTGGGATGCTGCGACCAGTTAACCCGAGTGAAATAGTGGGATTAAACGCGCGCGGTCGTTTCTTCGGCAATCTTTCGGCGCCGCGGCATTCGGGCGGGCGTCGCGGCAGCTGCTGCGTCGGGCGGGTACAATGGGGAACAGCCACACGTCGTCGAAGGGGTGGAACATGGCGATCTACGTGCTTTCCGATGTCCATGGGCATAAGGCCGCGCTCGATGAGGCGCTCGGCCTCGCCTCGCCCGGCGATTCTGACGCGATCTACGTTCTTGGCGACATGGTCGACCGAGGTCCTGAGCCCCTTGGAGTGATTCAGCTCGTGCGCTCGCTTCCCAACACGCACGTGCTCATGGGCAACCACGAGCGCATGCTTGTCGATATCTTGCGCGAGACCGGCGACATGGATAGCTTCACCTGGGCACTGAACGGCGGCGTTGCCACGGCGCTCGGTCTCGACGCGCTCGATAAGGACGAGCTGGCGGAGCTCGTGGATTGGGTGGAGGCGTTGCCGCTCTTCGACGTGGTCGACACCGCGACGCGCCGCTACATCCTCGTGCACGCGGGAATCGACGCGCTCGAGGCGCGTGCATTTCTCGCCACGGCAGGTATCGACGTCTTCGATGGGCGCGGTGCGGCGGAGGCGTCGCGCGAGGACCTGCTCAACATGCTTGCCCACCAAGACCCCGAGACGCTTCTGTGGACGCGCGAGGAGTTCTGGGGGTGTCCGACGGGCCTCGTGGCCGCTGACGGTACGGGACCGGTCGTCGTCGCAGGCCATACGCCTTCGATCGTGCTCGCGCGCTATGCCGAGCTCAAGCAGGACATGTGCGTGGATGCCGAAGGCCGCGGCTGCGTGGTCCCCGTGGGAGCCTGTGACGATA
>CAJLVH010000076.1 GCA_905210055.1 uncultured Enorma sp.
GCGGCTACGACGCGGACAGCGGCTACGACGACTAGCGCGGCGATGTTAAAAACCCCCTGGGGTTATTTTACATGCTGTAAGGAAACGGTAAGGCTTTTCGGATAGAGCTACCGCTTGCCGAAGGAGGGGCGCTACGCTGCAAGGGCGGGCGCCCCTCTCCGTAGAATCGACTTGCACGGTGCGCTCGGAGTGGAATGGATGGGATTCATATGCGCGTCTTGGTCGTTGAAGACGAGGAGAACATCGTCGCGTACCTCAAGGCGAGCTTGGAAGACGAGGGTTTCACCGTCGATATCGCCTGCGACGGCAACACGGGTCTGGAGATGGCGCTCACCGAGGCGTACGACGTCATCACCCTCGATATCATGCTTCCCGGCATGAACGGCTACAACGTGTGCGGCGAGCTGCGAGGCGCGGGCATCACGACGCCGGTGCTCATGCTCACCGCCAAGGATGGCGAGTACGACGAGGCGGATGCGCTCGATATTGGTGCCGACGACTTTCTTCGGAAGCCCTTTTCGCTTGTGGTGCTGGTAGCGCGCCTGCGGGCGCTGCTGCGGCGCGGGGCGAGCAAGGGTTCGGCGAAGCTGCAGGTGGGTGACCTTACGCTCGACCCGGCTTCCAAGGCCGTCGAACGCGGCGGCACGGCGATCGAGCTCACGCCGCGCGAGTTCGCCTTGCTGGAATACCTCATGTACAACGCGGGGCAGGTGCTCACCAAGACGCAGATCCTCGACCACGTGTGGACGCCGGGGTACATGGGCGGCGACAACGTCGTCGAGGTGTACGTGGGCTACCTGCGGAAGAAAGTTGACGCGGCGTTTGGGCAGCGTCTCATCCACACCGTGCGTGGGGTTGGGTATCGGATGTCCGAGCCGGTGTAGGGCGACGCAAGGCCGGAGTCTGGTACGGGTGATGCCGCTGGGACGTGCTGCCACGTGGAAACGCGATGTCGCACGGGCGCGCCAGCGTGCATGACGCCGCGGGACGCATTGGCCAGAAACCAGGGAGAGACCATGCATCTTTTCAAAAGCATTCGAGGGAAGGTTTCGGTAATCACCGTCGCGGTGTGCGCGGCTGCCATGGTCGCCATTACTGCCGCCGTTGCGCTGGCGACGGGTTGGGCGATCAGCGCCACCATCTCGGGCAGTCTTGATCAGCGCCTCGACGAGATCGAAGCGCAGGTCGCTGCCGGCCAGATGCCCGACGAGCTGCGCGGGACCGGCGCCGATCTTGTACAGATCATCGATGAGTCTGGAAACGTGGTGGCGTCGAGCGATTGGGCGAGCGACGTGGCGCCCATCTCGGCGGGCGGCTTGGCGCCGGGAGAGGAGCGCCGCGGCGAGCGTGAGCGCGTCTCGCTGACGTTTGATATGGCTGATGAGCAGCCTGCCGAAGACGATGCCGACGACGTGGTGCCGCAGGTAGAGGAGCGCGAGCAGGCGGATCCCTCGGCAACGCCGCAAAGTAGCCCGTCACGTCCGCAAGCTTCCGCGCCGGCAGCCTCTTCGAACTATAACAGCGGGTATTCGTCTGCTCCCGCTCCGTCGCAGCCGCAACAAGCTGCCTCGAATTACGACGACGGGGGCAACCCCGGCTACGACGACGGGAGCAGCTCCGGCTATGACGGCGACGCCTCGGCGCGCGGCCGCATCCATGCATATGCGCGTCGTTTCGTGCAGCAGCGGCTTCCTTTCGTGGCGGAGCAGGCGGGCGCATCGTCTGCCCAGGAACTTTCGGTATCGGTCGAGGAGATGCACATCGACGCCACTACGGCACTCGGTATCGAAGGGCCGATCCTCGTGGTGGAGCGCGGCGTCCAGACGCCCGATGGCGTGGTCACCATCGCCGCGCTGACGTCGCTCGCTCCCGCGCGCGAGGCAATGAGGACGGTCGCCATCGTGCTTTCCATCGCCATGCTTGGCTCCCTGTGCGCAGTCGCGGTGCTCTCGTGGTTCGCCGTCGCCCGCACGCTTGCGCCGGTCGAGCGCATGCGCGCGGAGGCCGCGACGATATCCATCGGCGATTTGAGCCGCCGCTTGCCCGTGCCGGAGCACGATCGCGACCTGGAACCGCTGGCAACCACGTTCAATGATATGCTCGCGCGCCTCGAGGCCGCCGTCGCGGAGCAGCGCCGTTTCGTCTCCGATGCGTCGCACGAGCTCAAGAGCCCGGTGGCGGCTATTCGCGTCATGCTCGAGACCATGCGCGACCATCCGGACGCGGTTGACGCGGATACGCTTGCAAACGACCTGCTCTCTGAAAACGAGCGTCTGGGCGGTATTGTGAGCAACCTGCTGTTGCTCGCGCGCCAGGATGAGGGCGTGTCGCGTTTGGACAAGCAGCAGCTCGACCTGTGCGACCTGCTCTATGAAGAGGCCTCGTCTTTGAAAGCGAGGGCGTCGTGCGAGGTCGATGTTTCCGGTGTGGAGCCGGTGGTGTGCACGGCAGATCACGAGGCGCTTTCGCATGCGGTGCGCAACGTGCTCGACAACGCGGCGCGCTATGCACGGAGTCGCGTGGCGATCTCGTGCCGCAATGTTGAGAACGCGGACGGCGAATTCGTCGAGATCGTTGTGAGCGATGATGGGCCGGGTATCCCGGAACGGGATCGCGAGCGCGTGTTCGGTCGGTTCGTACGCCTGGAAGAGGGTCGTTCGCGCAAGAACGGCAGTACCGGGCTGGGTCTTTCTGTGGTGCGGACGATCGCGCGGCAGCATGGCGGCGATGCGCGCTTTATCGACCCCGAATTCGGCGGCGCGAGCATCGCGATTCGCATCGAGGCGTGACCGAGAGCCTTTCAGCGCCTCCTCTCTATCTGTTTTGAACTGCGCCACCAAAGCTGACATTGAGAAGCATAACTTACAGGAATCTGGCCTACATCGACGATAAACGGGGATGTAGAGCGAATCTGTGCATGCGAATCGTGCGATAATCGACGCATGCGACGTTGCCGGTGCGGGTGCGCCGTCCGCGCTGCATGTCAGTCGAATCCCAGCAGAAGAAGGGGAGACACCATGCTCATCGAATCTATCTATGACGAATCATTCCGCAACTATGGTCGCGTGTGGGCAGATGTTCCCGCCGCGTTCACCGAGCCCGTGGTCCACGCGCTCGCCGAGCACGCGCCTTGCCCGGAGGACGGCACGAAGTACGAGGCCAGCGCCGCCGCACTCGAAGAACTCGAGGTCGCGCCTGCGCTCAAGGGGCTTCTCTTCGGCGGTCGTCCCACTCAACTGGGTTGGTGCTGCGGTCATAACACGCGTCTCAACGCCCTGGAGTACCACCGCTCCAGCGAGTTCAACCTCGGTGCGAACGACTTCATCCTGCTCCTTGCGAAGCAGCACCAGATAGAGGGGATGGGTGTCGACGCCACGCTCGACATGTCGCTCGTGCGCGCGTTCCGCGTGCCTGCCGGTGTGCTCGTCGAAGTCTTTGCCGACACCCTGCACTACGCGCCTTGTCAGACAGGCGATGAGGGCTTCCGCACGCTCGTCGCGTTGCCCCAGGGCACGAACGGCCCTCTGCCGGAGCTCGATTCTGCGCTTGCCAACGCCGGCGATGCCCCGCTCCTCTGGGCTGCCGATAAATGGCTCATCGTGCACGCGGAGAGCAACAAGGCTGCCGCCGGCGCCCACGTGGGTCTTCAGGGCGAGAGCATCGATATCGCGGAGGATATCGCGTAGTAGTCAAGCAGCATACGGCATGGGCGCGGGCGCAAAAGCGAAGTGCCTGCAAGAAGAAAGAGGGCAGCTTCATGAAGGTCGCTATTCCAACCATGGGCGCGGGCGGCCTCGAGTGCGAGCGCTCGGGTCATTTCGGCCACTGTGACTGCTTTACCGTGGTGACGGTCGAAGACGGCACGATTACCGCGACGGAGGTCATCGACAACCCGCCGCACGAAGAAGGCGGCTGCATGCGACCCGTCTCCCTGCTTGCCGAGCACGGCGTCGACGCGATCGTTGCCGCAGGCATGGGCATGCGCCCCATGATGGGGTTCGCCCAGGCGGGCATTACGGTTTACTTCGAGAACGAGACCCCGAATGTGGGCGAGGTCGCGAACATGGCCGCCGCAGGCACCCTGCCCGTCATGGGCGAGGAGCACGCCTGCCACCACTAGTCTGCAAACTATGCGAATAAGCGAATAGAATCAACGCCCTTCCTGTGTCATAGTGTTCGCAATAACGAACGGTTTGCGCGCGTGGCGAACGAACCACGCGCCCAGGGACAGCAGGGAGGGCTCGCCGTGGAATACATGACGGTGAAGGATGCCGCCCAGCGGTGGAATGTGACGGAACGGCTCGTGCAGCGGCTCTGCGCAGAGGGCCGCATCGAGGGCGCGGTGAAGTTCGGCCGCTCGTGGGGCGTTCCCGTGAACGCGCGCAAGCCGAACGATCCGCGCCGCGCCGATTCCGCTCTGCGGGCCACCCCGCCCCGCCCACGCCGCGTGCCCGGTTCCCTTGCGGGTCTCATGCCGCTCATGAACACGCCGTTTGCGCCGGGGACGTGCGCGGAATTCGTCGATTCCCTCGCACCGGGGTCGCGCCGCGACATCGCACAGGCGGAGTTCTACTACTTCAGCGGCAGGCCGCAAGAAGCCGTCGCCGCAGCGACGCGCTATCTAGCGAGCGAGGATTTCGACACGCGCCTTTCAGCCTGCCTCATCTGCGCATATGCGAATCTGCCGCTTGGGCGCATCGACCGAGCGAAGCATGCGCTCGAGGCGGCGCGCGGCGCCATCGCGGCGGCGTCGGAAGAGGCCCCGCAGCTCCGTGCCGCGGAGGCGTTCATCGCCCAGACCGCGAGCGTGCTGCTGCATCTGCCTACGCCCGAGGGATTGCCCCGTGCGCAGGACGTGCTCCCGCTCTTGCCGCCCGGACTGCGGGCGTTCGCGTGCTACGTGCAGGCGCACGCGATCTACCTTGCGGGCGACTACGCACAGAGCCTCGGCATCGCCCAGACCGCGCTCATGACGCAGGAGGACGTCTATCCCATTCCCTCCATCTACCTGCACCTCATCGCCGTTATGGACCTCATGAGCATGCGCGAAACCGACCGCGCCCGCGAGCACCTGCTCGCCGCATGGGAACTTGCGCGCCCAGACGACCTCATCCAGGCGTTCGGTGAGCACCACGGGCTGCTCGGCGGTATGCTCGAGGCGGAGCTCAAGCCCTGGTGGCCGGAGGACTTCAAGCGCATCATCGCCATCACGTACCGTTTCTCCGCTGGCTGGCGACGCATCCACAATCCCGCGACCAGCGACGACGTGGCCGACGACCTCACCACCACGGAGTTCGCCGCGTCCATGCTTGCCGCGCGCGGCTGGACGAACCAGGAGATTGCGCGGCATATGGGCGTCTCGGTGAATACCGTGAAGAGCTACATCTCGCGCTCGCTCGCCAAGCTCGGCGTCAAGCGCCGCCAGGATCTGGGCAGGTTCATGCTGTCGTAGGTTTTTGTGCCGTCATTGGTTTTTTGCTTTCCCGTCACCCGTTTTGCCCCGACGCAGGAAGGATGTGCCCCCTCAACCTTTCGCTGAAAATGAACTGACTAGGTGCGCTTTCGGCGTGTGTTGGCTTGGCGAGAGGGATGGTGGGGCATGGGAAAGAGATTTGTGGCAATGCTGGCATGCGTGCTGGCGGCGTTTCTGCTGTTGCCGGCGACGGCGTTCGCGCAGGACTTCACGCCGAATGCGAGGCTTGACGAAGATGGCGTGCTGCACTGGGATGCGGAGGGAGAGTATTACAGCAGGATCGACCTTTCGCTGTTGTTCGGGCCGAATAGCGCCGATCATTGCGTGCCCTCCGTGGACGGGGAGTACACCTACGATATTGAGAATCTCTTCCAGGCGGCAGAGCAATTCTATGGTGCCATAGGGGATATCGAAGGCCTTAACGGCGACCACCCCGTCACGTTCGTGTACTACGAGAAGCAGGCAGACGGCACCATGCAGGAGGTCGGCAGGGCGGAGAATGCCTACAGCTACTCCTACACGACTGGGCAGCTCGTGCAGCTTGCTACGCCCTCCAACCTCACCTGGACGGGCGGCTGGTTCACCGCTTCGTGGGACGCCGTCGCGAACGCTGCGGAGTACCGGGTCACCTTCTACGAGACGACCGCAGACGGCAGCACGAGTGAGGTGCGTAGTACTACCATCGCGGATACCAGCTGCGAGCTCACGTCCGTCGTTACCGCGCCGAAAGACGGCGCTACCTACGCCTTCGACGTTCGCGCCTGGGGTCCCGAGGAAAACTACGAGTATCGTGCGAGCGAAACCAGCGCGAAGAGCGCGGCGAGCGCGGCTTGGAAGACTCCGGTGGTCGAGTACGGTCTGTCCGTCGGCGGTGTTGATGTGACGAGCGAGAACGCGGCGGATGTGCTCGGCGACAACACGGTGTCTTACGACCCGAAGACGCAGACGCTCAAGCTTAACGGCGCGAATATTACCGGTACGAGCGATTCGGGTGCTGCTATTAGACGCGTTACCGGCGAAGGCCCCGACTCCCTCACCATCGAACTCGTTGGTACCAACTCGTGCGGCTCCATCGTGGTTAGCGGCAATACGGACGATCTTTGCCCCCTTACCATTACAGGACAAGGTAGCCTGACGGTTTCTAAGACGGCGCCTGCTGGGGCGATCAGCGTGCAGGGCGACATCATCGTCGACGGTGCGGCGCTCACGGTAAACACCGACGAGGCGGGCATCCAGTCCAACCTGGGAAACATCATCATCCAGGGTGGCGCCGACGTGGAGGCTAACTCCACGGGTAATAGCGCGTATTTCGCCCTCTGGGCAGGTGGGGGAGACGTTCGGGTCTTGGGAGCGGGTACTACCGTTAACGCTCTGACAGAAGATTCGGGCGGATATGCGGTATATGGAGAAGATACCGTTTCCGTTGAGGGCGGCGCCACGCTCACGGCGACAGGCCGTTGCTGCGGAGTTAGTGGCATTTCCGTTACGAACGGCAGCACGCTCGATGTCACGGCGGTTGGCGATGGCTTCGCCGTTGACGCCAAGGGTCCGATTACCGTCACGGACTCGACGCTCAAGGCCAAGAGCACCGATACCGTCGCGGTTTACATCTGGAATAGCCCGGGCGCGCTCACGCTTGCCAACAGCACGGTCGAGGCGAGCTCAGAGAAAAGCTACGCTCTCTACGCAGGCTCCGACGGCATTGAGATGAGCGGTGGCAAGGTTACACTCAGCACACCAGCAAGCTACGCTACGTACACTCCGGGAGGCTTGATTGCTAAGGATGGCGTGGAGCTCAATGTGACGAATTCAGCCCATGGGCTTGCAGCCAACGATACGGTACGACTTTCTGGGGCGACGGGCACGATTAGCGTCGGCAATGCTGCGCTTTATTCGAACTCCTCTGATGTGGTCATCGAAAGCGAGTGCGACCTCGTGCTTGTCGGGCAGATGACAATTAATGCGCCCCTGGGCGACATCTCGATCTCCGATTCAGAGCTCGATGTCACGGGCACAGATGCCGTGTACGCGAAACAAGACATAACCATCGATAACTCCCAAATTGATATCACGGCAAGTGAGAATCCCATTAACACGGGAATCGGATTGCTCACCATCTCGGGCAATCAAACGGAACTCACTGCCACGGGCGGCAGCTACTTTGGCGCGGGCAATGAGCTCGTGATCAACGGCGGTGATGTGTCGGTCACCATTACGACGCCTGCGGGTCAGTCTTTCATGGCGGCGCTCTATGGTAATAAGGCGGTGCGCATCAATGGCGGGACGGTAAACGCTACCGTTGCGAAGGGCGATTCCAGCGCTTCGACATACGCAATCAGGTCGAATGGCGAGATTGAGTTCACAGGTGGCACCACCACGCTCAAGGGCGACACAGGCACGCTGTACGTCTCCCAAAACGGCGGGAGCGTCAGCTTTGGCAGCAACTCCGAGTGGTATCAGTGGGCGACTTCTCCGACGGGTGAAGTAGTGCTGGCCGAGGACGATCCATATTCTTACGATGAGGATAAGAGCACTTACCTCCGCATCGAGCCCGCCGTGCCCCTCTACGAGCTTCGCGTTCAGGGCGGTACGGGTGGCGGCATGTATGCCGAGGGCACCAAGGTGACTATCTCCGCCGTGGAGTTTGACGAGCACGGGCATTTCACTAACTGGTACGTGGTGGATACGGGCGGCGGTGACTTTGAGGATTGGCACGACGCTACGACCATCTTCACGATGCCGGCAAACGACACGAACGTCGTCGCCGGTTATGAGGAGCACACGTTCGTACACCACGACGCTAAGGCGCCCACCTGCACCGAGCCTGGTTGGGAGGAGTACGTCACCTGCGAAGGGTGCGCCTATACGACGTACAAGGAGATTCCCGCCATGGGTCACACGTACGAAGACGGAGTGTGCGTCGATTGCGGCAAGGAAGATCCGGATTACGTAGCGGCCGAAGATCCCGCCGAGCCTTCCGACGGAGGCTCCGGCCCTGAGGGCGATGGCGCGATTCCCGCAACGGGCGACGCCACCATGCTGGCGGTGGGT
>CAJLVH010000077.1 GCA_905210055.1 uncultured Enorma sp.
ACCCACCGCACCCGCGATGGCGGTGTAGCCCAGCACGGCGATGAGCGTGATGGACACGCCGCGCACGATGGACGGCAGCCCCTCCGGCAAGAGGGCGGAGAACACGACGCGCGGAATGCTCGCGCCGCACGCCTCGGCCGCCTCGACGGATTCGCGCGGGACCTCGGCGAGCGACTGCTCGATCATGCGCGCCACGAACGGCGCCGTCGAGACCACGAGCGGCGGAATCACGCCGAGCACGCCAGACGTGGTGCCCACGAGCGCCTCGGTCACGGGCATGATGGAAATGAGCAAGATGATGAACGGCAGCGAACGGCCGATGTTCACCACCCAGCCGAGCACCGCGTTGAGCACGGGCATGGGTCGAAGCGACCCGGGCGCGGTGAGGTAGAGCACCACACCGAGCACGATGCCCAGCACATAGGCGATTGCGGTGGAAACGAAGAGCATGGCGAGCGTATCGCCGAGACCCTCGGCCAGAAGCTCGCCGTACTCTGCAAGGAATTCGGTCACGAAGCTAGGCATCCCAATCAACCCTTTCGAGCAGCACCTTGGCCGCCTGGCTCTGCGGCGCGGCGAAGACGTCCGCCACGCTCCCCTGCTCAACCACGCGTCCGTGCTCCAGCACGGCGACGTTGCGGCAGATCTTCTCGACCACGCCCATGGAGTGCGTAATCACGATGATCGTGACACCCGTGGTGCGGTTGATCTCGCGCAGGAGCTTCAAAATGGTGTTCGTGCTCGCGGGGTCAAGCGCGCTCGTAGCCTCGTCGCACAGGATGTACTCCGGGTCGCACGCGAGCGCGCGGGCAATGGCCACGCGCTGCTGCTGGCCGCCGGAGAGCTGCGCGGGATAGGCCTGCGCCTTTTCGGCCAAGCCCACCATCTCGAGCAGCTCAAGCGCGCGTGCGCGGTTCTCAGCCGTAACGCGCCCCGTCGCCGCCTTGTAGGGGAAGCAGACATTGTCGATGACCGTCTTCTGGGCGAGCAGGCCGAAGTTCTGGAAGATCATGGCCACGCGGCGGCGGTAGGCACGCAGCGCGGCACCGGAAAGACCGGTCACGTCCTGACCGTCGACGACGATCTTGCCCGACGTGGGACGTTCGAGCAGGTTGATGCAGCGCACAAGCGTGGACTTGCCCGCACCGCTCATGCCGATAATGCCCATGATGTCGCCGTCTTCGATGGCAAGCGAGACATCGTCGAGCGCGTGCGCCTGGCCGGCAGCCGTGCTGAAGGTCTTGGTAAGGTGTTGGATTTCTATCACGGGATGGCTCCGCTCGATGATATGGTCCGAATAGTGGCGGCACAAGACCGCCTGGCGGGTCGTCCCCCGCCGGAGACGACCTAGTGAAGGCGCCCGGTCTCCCCATGCACGCGACGGTTGCGCGGCATGGCAAAGTGCCCGGGCGAGGGCATCTCCATGACCATCATCATCGTGATATGTGCAACGGCGCTCAACATACGCTTTAGCGTAGCAGCGTGCGCGCGGCATGGCAAGCCCGCAATAAAGGCGAAACGCAAGGTGGACGCGGGATGTAAAATTACCCCAGGGGTTTTTAACATGGCTCCTGGCGTTGTCACTTAACGCCCTGCATTTCCTTTCATGTTAAAAACCCCTGGGGTAATTTTACATCCCGCGGCTGGGCCTTATGCTTCGTCCGCGTCCTCGCGTTTCAGGTTGTCGAGGAAGGTCTTCTTGCGCGCCTCGTATTCCTCGCGGGTCACGACATCCTCGATGCGCAGGTTGATGCCCGCGACCTCGAGTCCGGTCATCTCGTCCAGACGCGCCGTCACGCGCTCCTTCACGTCCTCGAAGATGTCCGGCGCGTAGCAACCGTACTCGATGATCACCGAGATGTTGATGATCATGCGGTTGTCGTCCGTGACCTCGACCGTCACGCCCTTGGTAAGGTTCTCGGCACCAAGCTGCTCCTGGAAGAAGTGGACGAGGTTGCCCTTCATGCCCAGCACGTGAGGCACCTCGCGCGTCGCCATAGCGACAATTTTCTCGATCACGCCGTTGGAATAGGTGAGCGAATCGTCCGTCTCATCGTCATACTCGTCGGCGTCGGTTGCATCGTCTTTGCCGGTGGCAGCCCCATCGGAGCACGCAGGCGCGGCGGCGAGAGCCTCCCCCGTCGCCTCATCCGCACTGACCCCCTCCACGGGAGCCTCGGCCACAGCCTCTTCGACCTGTTCGACCACGTTGTTCTCGAGTTCCTCTGCCATGATGCCACCTCTCATAGAAACCGAAAAGCTGTAACCTCCGCCGCAATTCGTCGGCGCGCCTTAGGAATTCCGCCTGCTGAAAAGGCGGCTAAAGAAGTTCACGATACCGTTATCACCGTCGCGAATCTGCCCGATCATCGCGCCCACGACCACGAAGACCGCGATGACGATGGTGCTCCACAACCCGATGGTGAGGATGAGAATCGCGAGCACGAGTCCGATGAACCCGTATCCCACAGTATAGGGATGATTGCCCGCATAGACCCATGCCGCCGCGCCGAGCCCCTGAATGAAGCCCATGGCGCCCTCGAGGTCCTCACGCGTGATGCGCTTCTTGCGCTCTTTGCGCGAACGCTTGCCGCTGGCAGACGCATCCGCATGCGCCGACGGCTCCGCACCCTCGAGACGCTCTTCTTCGGGCGCGGCATCGCCCTGCTCGACCACGAGCTTGGGAGCGACTCCTTCACTAGCCTTGGTCATGTGCGACCTCCTTGGAAATCGTCGTGGTCTTGCTTGGGAGGAACCGAATCTGCGCCATCACGCCCTCGGCTCCGAGCATGCGGTTGCACGCCTCTTCGACATGCAGTTGAATGCGCTTGCCCAGGCTTTCCAAGCCGACCTCGCTGAATGCGATGAGTTCGAGCGTTACCCGGACCTGCGAAGCATCGCGACCCACCACGCGGCTCGAGACGCGCTCCACGAGCACGTCTTCCTCCTGGGCGGCGGCGCGGGCGACGGAGGTGATCGCCGCGAGGCGAACCTCGATGTTGGGATTGCCCGCCGGATGCACGCTCACGGGAGGCCGGCGTTCAACGAGCGTAACGACGACCGTCGCAAGCACACCGATCGCAAGCAGGATAAGGCATACGATAAGCACGATGCGCCCTGCCGAATGCTTAAGCAGCTCAGAAACCCGCTCGCGTGTATCGTCCGCACCGAACTGCAGGCACGCGAAGCCGCCCGCCACCACCACAGCGGCAAGCAGATACACGATTGCGCAGATCTTCTTCAGCGTCCGCATGGCCCTCCTTTTGGACATCGTGCGAGATGAGCCCGTCCGCGTTCGCAGCGCTCTTCCACACGATTATAAGCGAGGCCGAAGCAGACGACGACGCGCAGAGCTACCCTCTGCACGACGCCGACATTTTCCGCCAGATTACCGATGGCTTCTACCGAATACCGGTGGGATATGTCGACGCCGTGGCGGAAGAGACGGGCAAAACGGCCAGCCCGATACGAAAAGAGGGCCCCCTTAGGAACCCTCTAGGAACAACGCGTTGGCGCGCAGCTCGCCTACTCCTCTTCGAGAGCGGCGATGACCTCGTCGGTCATGTCCATGGTGTGGTACACATCCTGAACATCGTCGAGCTCCTCGAGGCGGTCGATGAGGCGCTGCACCTTCTTGGCATCCGCCGCGGAGACTGCCGTCGGCGTGGTGGGAACCATGGTGAGCTCGGAACCCTTGACCTCGATGCCCTGATCCTCGATGCCCTTGGACACGGCCATGAGCTCAGTGGGGTTCGTCCACACGACCCACTCCTCACCGGCGTCCTCGTAATCGTCGCCGCCAGCCTCGGCCACGGCCATCATGAACTCCTCCTCATCGCCGGCAGCGCCGTTGGCCATGAGGTTCTCCTTCTTGTCGTTCGGGTCGATGATCTCCTTGGCAACAACGATCTGACCCTTGCGCTCGAACTGGAACGCCACGGAACCGGTGGTGCCCAGGCTACCGCCGGAGTGGGAGAACGCGGAGCGAACGTCGGCAGCGGTGCGGTTGCGGTTATCGGTGAGGCACTCGACGTACACGGCAACGCCCGCAGGACCGTAGCCTTCGTAAACGATGTTCTCGTACACGGCGGCATCGGCGCCAGCACCGAACGCCTTGTCGATAGCGCTCTTGATCTTATCCTTCGGCATGGACTGCGCCTTGGCCTTGGCGACTGCCGCAGCGAGCGAGGCGTTGTTGTCGGGGTTGGGATCGTTGCCCAGGCGAGCGGCAACGGTGATGTTGCGGCTCAGCTTGGAGAAGAGCGCCGAGCGCTTAGCGTCCTGCGCGCCCTTGCGATGCTTAGTTGTTGCCCATTTAGAATGTCCGGACATACGAAACCCCTTCTATATCATTCTGGCTTTGCGCCTCTATGACCTAAACGACAGTATGATATACCGTCTTGGCCTGCAGGTACAGGCATTGTGTACGTAAAATTACCCCTGAGGTTTTTCGACATGCGTGATGTCAAATCACCCCCAAGGGTTTTATCGTCCTACAGCGATTCGATGACGCGCGCGACCTCGTCGACGTAGTGCTCGCACTGCTCCATGGTGGGAGCCTCAACCATCACGCGAACGAGGGGCTCGGTGCCGCTGGCGCGGACGAGCGCGCGACCATCGCCCTCGAGCGCAGCCTCGACGTTCGCCGCCGCGGCCTTCACCCGCTCGTCCTCCATCACGGCATGCTTGTCCGCCACGCGCACGTTCTTCAGCAGCTGCGGATAGATGGTGAGCGGCTCCGCGAGCTCGGAGAGGGTCTTGCCCGTCTCGATCATCGTCTGCATGATGCGCAGGGACGTGTTCACACCGTCGCCCGTCGCGCTGTATTCCGAGAAGATGATGTGGCCGCTCTGCTCGCCACCGAGCGCGTAGCCATGCTCGGCCATGCAGGCGCTCACGTACTTATCGCCCACGTCGGTTTTCTCGTAGTTGATACCCAGCTTGTCGAAAGCCTTGAAGAGACCGAGGTTGCTCATGACCGTCGCGACCACAGTGTTTCCGGCGAGCTTGCCCTCGCGCGCCAGATGGGCGCCGCACACGTACATGATCGTGTCGCCATCGCACACGTTGCCGTACTCGTCCACGGCAATGCAGCGATCCGCGTCGCCGTCGTAGGCGAAGCCTACATCGAGACCCTCCTCGCGGACGTACGCCTGCAGGCGCTCGATGTGCGTGGAGCCGCAGCCCTTGTTGATGTTGAAGCCGTCGGGCTCGTCCGAAATGGGGAACACCTCGGCGCCGAGCGCACGGAACACGCCGGGGGCAACGGGCGTGGACGCGCCGTTCGCGCAGTCGAGCGCGATGCGATAACCCTTGAGCGAGAAGTTCGCGGACGCGATGAGCGAGCCGATGTAGCGGTTGCGTCCCTCGATGTAGTCGATGGCGCGGCCGATCTGCTCGCCCGTGGCCAGCGGCACCTCGGTCTTGCCGTCGATGTAGTCCTCGACCTTCTGCAGGACCTCGGGGCTCATCTTGTAGCCGCCGGAATCGATGAGCTTGATACCGTTATCGTGATAGGGGTTGTGGCTCGCGGTGATCATGATGCCGCAGTCGAAGTCGCCGTGGCGCACCACATAGCTCACGGAGGGCGTCGTGGTCACGCGGAGCACGTACGCGTCGGCACCGCTCGAGACGAGGCCGGCAACAAGCGCGTTCTCGTACATGTAGCTCGAACGACGCGTGTCCTTGCCGATGACCACCTTCGCCTTGCGCTCCTGGCGAAGGCCATAGTACCAGCCCACGAACTTCCCGATCTTGAACGCGTGATCGACCGTGAGGCCAACATTCGCCTCGCCGCGGAAGCCGTCGGTGCCGAAGTATTTCATCATCGCTCCTTTGCGGAAGAAACCGGGATGCTGTTCCATGACCATGGTACGCTCGCGCCATGCCAGTCGGCCGTCTTACACGAGAACTACGGACAGCGCGGCGGCCATGTACATTTACCCCAGTGACTTTTTTACATGCTTTGACAGCCCCCTAGCTCAATAGCTTTTCGGCATGGCATGTAAAAAAGTCGTTGGGGTAATTTTATATGCTACTTCACGTAGTCGCGCTGGGAACGGTTGGCGCGCAGCGCATAGACGATGAGCCCCGCACCGATGAAGATGAGCGGGAGCGACAGCAGCTGCCCCATGGTAATGACGCCGCCGAAGAGGTACCCGAGCTGCGCATCCGGCACGCGCACGAACTCCACGAGGAAGCGCACGATACCGTACCCGAGCACGAAGACGCCCATGAACGTACCCTGCGGCAGGGGTGGACGGCGCCGGCTCAGCACATAGAGAATCGTGAACAGCACAATCCCCTCGAGAAACGCCTCATACAGCTGGGAAGGGTGCCGCGGGATATCGCCCGCCGCGCCGCCGAAGACCACGCCCCAGGGCAAGTCGGTGGGTTTGCCCCACAGCTCGCCGTTCACGAAGTTCGCGCAGCGGCCCAAACAGAGCGCGATGGGCACTCCGATGATCGCGAGGTCGGCAACCGTCCACGCAGAAAGCTTGTAGACGCGGCAAACGATGATGCCGCCAATGATGCCGCCCACGAGCCCGCCGTGGAAGCTCATGCCTCCGTGGTTCGTCATGAAGACCTCGAGCGGATGCGTCCAGTAGAAGCCGTCGCCGTAAAAGATGACGTAAAACAGGCGCGCGCCCACCACGAGACCGATCACCGCACCGAACACGACCATCATGAGGTCGTCGGCGGTGATGTTGAGCCCCCAGCGCCGCTGCGTTCGCCACATCATGACGCCGCAGAGCGCAGCGCCCACCACGTAGGCGATGCCGTACCAGTAGACGGTGATAGGGCCGACGGAAAGCGCAACCGGATCGAGGCTTTGATAGAGTTCTGTGAGCATGAACGGCTCCGACGCTGCTAGAACGGCGTGTACTCGTCGAAGAGGTCGGCCATGTCGCCGCCACCGAGGTCGTTCACCGCGACGACGCGCGTCACGCCGGGAACGTGCTCCTTCAAGATGCGCTCGATACCCATCGAGAGCGTGAGCTGGCTCATGGGGCAGCCCGCACAGTGGCCGAGCAACTCGAGTGAGACGACGCCTTCGTCATCGACGCCCACGTACTCCATGTCGCCGCCATCGGCCTGCAGGTTCGGGCGGATCTGCTCGAGCACCTGCTTCAAAAGCTCTTCGTTCACTGCCATGAGAATTCCTTTCACGCCCGCGCCATAGCCAGTCTGCGGGCACGCGTTCGTTGAGATAACTGCACGCAGTATACCCGCATTTGCCGTCGCGCGCATCCCCGGGACGAGCGGGTTGTTCGCGACGAGGCGTGCGGAGCGGCGCAGCAGGACGGTAGGAAACGCGATGTCCCAAAAAGGGACAGGCGCATATTGGGACATCTGCGCGGCAGGCGGCACTACCCGCTGCGTCGCGCCTCGTCCTCGATGTGGTATACCTCGAGCTCCCATTGCTTGCGACGGTTCTTCGCAACGGTGTCCAGAATGAGCCCCGTGCAGAGCGAGAGCGCGCCGCAGAACACGAGCCCCACCGCAAGCACGGCAGACTGCAGCTTCGAGACGAATCCCGTCGCGGAGAACTCGGCCACCACAGGCATCCCCACGGCAAGTCCAAACAGCAGGAAAACGGACGCTACGAGCGCGAAGAACTTAAACGGGCGGCAATCTTTGAAAAGCGCGCCAATCGCCATAAGCACACGCAAGCCGTCGCTCACCGTCGAGAGCTTGGACGAACTGCCCTCCGGCCGATCGCGATAGGCGATGGGCACCTCGGCGATGCGCCAACCCATGTCAACAGCATGGATGGAGACCTCGCACTCGAGCTGGAACCCGCGCGAGACCACAGGAAACGTGCGGGCAAAAACCCTGCTGAACGCCCGGTACCCGCTCATGACATCGTGAAACGCGTAACCGTAGATTGCTCGGATGAGCCAGCGCACCAGATCGTTGCCGAACCCATGGAACGCGCGCCCGTTCTCGTGCGCATAGCTGCCATTCGAGAGGCGGTCGCCGACAGTCATGTCCGCCTCGTCCGCGAGCACGGGTGCCACGAGCGCGGGCGCGGCCTCTGCGGGATAGGTGTCGTCTCCATCAACGAGCAGGTAGCAATCCGCATCGATGTCGCGCAGCATCTGGCGCACCGTGACGCCCTTGCCCTGGCGCGGCTCGAAGCGCACGGTAGCCCCGTGTTCGCGGCCGATACGCGCGGTATCGTCTGAAGAGTTGTTATCGTACACATAGATCGCCGCATCGGGCAGCACGCGGTGGAAATCGTCCACGACCTTCCCGATGGTGATCGCCTCGTTGTAGCACGGTATGAGCACCGCGACACGGGAACCATCGACGGAACGAACTGAGGGGGCGGCAGAGGCTGGTCGCTCGCGCGTACTGGCATCTGCGAGCACGGCAGCGTCCGCGCGGCCCGTCGCGC
>CAJLVH010000078.1 GCA_905210055.1 uncultured Enorma sp.
GGGTGTAGGGCGAGATGCCGCCCGTGGCGGCGTCGCCATCCTTCTGCGGCGGCGTGACCATGACGATGCGCTCGACGCCCGCGACCTTAGCCGGAATCGCGTTCATGAGCACTGTCGAGGGATACTGTGCGCGCCCGCCGGGGATGTAGATGCCCGCCGCCCGAACGGGCGTCACCTTCACCCCGAGCAACGTGCCGTCCGCGCGCGTGGTAAACCACGACTGCTCGAGCTCGCGCTCGTGAAACGCACGGATCTGGCGAGCCGCCTTCTCGAGCGCTGCCCGAAACGACGCATCGACCGCGCCGAGTGCTCCTTCGAGCACCTCGGGTGAAAGGCGCAGGGACGCAAGCTCGACGCCATCGAAACGCGCGCTGTACTCCCGCAGTGCCTCATCGCCGCGAGCGCGCACGTCCGTCACGATGTCGCGGGCGGAAGCGACGATCGCCTCGGGCAGCACCCCCTTGCGAATGAGCTGGGAGAGCTTGAGACGCTCGCCGGGCTTGAGAACGATGGTTTTCATGAGAGAGGTCTCCCCTCTTGTTCTTACGCATGATGGGGACGCGAGAGCTCCCCTTCAGCTTGGACAGCCTGAAAGGGCGCACAGCGAAACCGTACGCCCCAAGCAGCAATTCTCGGGTAAACTTTATCATGGTAAAGCGTTCCGCACAAACGCAGCGCGCACCGCGCGGGGAGTCGTTACCAACCTGCAACGAGCGATGCGAGAGCTTCCGTCCTGGACGGAAACGCTCGCTCATACGACGGGAGGAATCATGACGAAGCTCATCCTCGACCTCGATACGGGCATCGACGACACCCTTGCCCTGCTCTACGCGCTCGCCTCGCCAGAGGCGGAGCTCATCGGCATCGCCGGCACCTTCGGCAACGTCTCCGTGGAGACGGGCGTGGCGAACGACCTTGCCCTCCTTGAGCTCTTCGGCCGGCCAGACATCCCCGTCTTCGCCGGCATAGACCACCCGAGCTGGGCGGACTCATTTTCAGTCATGCCCGAAAGCAGGCGGTTCCACGGACGGAACGGCACGGGCGACGTCGAGATCCCCGCTCGCGCCCGTGCGCAGGCGCAGACACAGTCCGCAGTCGATTTCATCGTCGACGCCGTGCGCGCGATGAGCCCAGAAGACCTTATCGTGATACCCACCGGAGCCTCGACGAACATCGCCGCAGCCCTCGAAGCGGCACCGGATACCGTTGGACGCGCACGCATCGTCATGATGGGCGGCTCGCTCACGCAACCGGGCAACGTCACCCCCTTCGCCGAGGCGAACATCATGCAGGATCCGGAAGCATCGTCCAAGCTCTTCGCGGCAGGCGCCCAGATCACCATGATCGGCCTCGATGTGACCACGCAGGTGAAGCTCTCGCGCGAGCAGGCGGAGGCGTACCGCGCGACCGGTACCGCCACGGGCACCTTCCTCTCCGACATGCTCGCCTACTACATCGACGTCACCGAGGAGGCGCACCCCACAGGCGTTCCCGGCTGCAACCTGCATGACCCGCTCGCCGTGGCGGCCGCGCTCGACCCCTCGCTCATAGATACCTTCAGCTGCGACATCATGGTCGAGACCGAAGGAGCCGGACGCGGACGCACCATCGGCGACCCTGCGCGCGTCACCTGCCCGAGCGGCCGCACTGAGGTCGCACTCGCCGTCGATGCGCAACGTTTCGTCGAGCGCTTCATGGAACGCACGCTTGCCTTCGTGCGCCGCTGCCCGTAGGCGCTCGCACCACCGGCACACGATCGATCAGCACGGGAGAAAGGACCGACATGCCGCGCGTCATCGTATTCGGTAGCTTGAACATGGATCTCTCAATCGCCTGCGGTCGCATGCCGCACGCCGGTGAGACCATCAGCGGCTCCGGCTTCATCACTAACGCCGGCGGCAAGGGGGCGAACCAAGCGGTCGCCGCCGCGCGCCTGGGAGCGGAAACCTGCATGATCGGCGCGGTGGGAGCGGATGCCTTCGGCGACGAGCTCCGGCGCGGCCTGGAGGCCGCGGGCGTGGACACCGCAGAGCTGGCTACCGTCGAGGAAATGCCCACCGGTGTCGCCGTCATCATCCGCACCGACGGGGACAACCGGATCGTCCTCGACCCCGGCGCGAACCATGTGCTTCGCATCGCGGATGTTGAAGCCGCCCTCGAACGGGTAGCGCAGCCGGGCGACATCTTCGTCACACAGCTCGAATGCGACGTCGAGACAACGTTCGCCGCGCTCGCCGCCGCGCACGAGCGGGGTCTGTATACCATCTTCAATCCCGCGCCGGCCTGCGAGATTCCACCAGAAACCTGGCGCAGCGTCGACTTGCTCTGCCTGAACGAGACGGAATGCGCCGCGATTTCGGGCATGTTGCCGGTCAACGAGGACACCGCGGCTGCCGCGTTCAAGCGCCTCGCTGCGCTGGGTGTGGGACGCGCCATCATCACGCGCGGCGAGGACGGCTCGAACGTCTACGACGCTGAGCTATCGGCGCACATCCCCTCCCTCGATGTCGAGGCGGTAGATACCACCGCTGCAGGCGATACGTATATCGGTGCCCTCGCCGCAGCGCTTGTGGCGGAAAAGCCGCTCCTCGATGCAGCCTCGTGGGCATCGGCCGCAGCGGCACTCGCCGTCACGCGCGTGGGCGCCCAGTGTTCGATTCCTAAGAAATGCGAGGTAGATGCGCTATAACGAGCGCGCCGCCTCCAACCGTGCGGCGAGCGCATGCAACCGCGCGTCGAGCCGGGCGCGGCCGGGGTTCGCGAAGAACCGTGCGGTGCACTCCATGATCTCGCCGGTGATGACGAGGTCGTTCTCGCGGAGCGTCGTGCCCGTCGCCGTGATATCCACAATGCGGTCCGTCATGCCTACAATGGGGCCGAGCTCGATGTTGCCGTGGAGCGTCACGATGTCCGCCGTGATGCCGCGGCGCTCGTACCAAGCGCGCGCGATGCGTGGGTACTTCGTCGCCACGCGAAGCGTCCCGCGGCGGGCATAGGCTCGTTCGGCGAGGCCCTTACGACCGGCCGGTTCCGCCTCGATAAAGCGGCAGGCGCCGTAACCCATGTCGATGAGTTCAAGCAGGTTGAGATTTGCCTCGATGAGGGAGTCGCGACCGCAAAAGCCGCAATCCGCACCGCCTGCGGCCACGAAGGCGGGGGCATCGGTGGCGCGCACGATCACGAACTCCACGTCGCCCACGAAATCGGTGGCGTCGGGCGCGCGCAAGTCGCGTCCGCGCACGATGAGGCGCCGTCCCGGGTCGACGAGCTCGGAGACATCGAAGCCCGCCGCCGCGAGCGCCTCCACGGTGCCGTCCTTGAGCGAACCCTTCGGCACGGCAATGCGAAGGGCTTCCTCCGCGGCGCGGACAACGGCGTGATCCGCGCTCGCCCCTTGCGCCATCCCACCGGCGTCGAGGGCGTCTTCAAGCCGCTCGAGCGAAAACGCGAAGCCCGCCGCTGGCACCTGGCAGACTCCCGGGAACGCACCCTCGAGCGCGGCGTCGTAGCGCCCGCCCGAACCCACGGGATCCGCCATGCCGCTCGCATACGCCTTGAACACGAGCCCGGTATAGTAATCGAACGAATTCATGATTGAGAAGTCGAACGAGAGCGACCCTTGAGCGCTATATGTCGCAAAGCGCTCGGCAAGCGCACGGAGCTCGTCGGTCTGGGGCTCAGCGATACCCGCCGCCGCAAGGAGCACATCCACGCGGTCAAGCGCGGCGACGCCCCCGTGCAGGCGCGGAAGCTCGGAAATGGCGCGCTGAAGACTCTCCGCAAGATTCGCCTCGGTGAGCCGGGCGTCGAGGTCCACGAAGTTGTTCGCATGGACGAGCTCGAGCACGTCGCGGGCGAGCGCCTCGTCCGCCGCACAGGCAAGCAGCTTCATAAACGGCCGCACGCTGCCCGCGACGATACGCCACGACGGCAGATCGAGCGCGCGCAGGGCATCAATCACGAGCTCGAGCATCTCGGCATCGCCCTCGACGCCGCCGAGGCCGATGAGCTCGAAGCCGAGCTGCGTGAACTGCCGCGCGGCGCCCACGTTGCGCGGTTGCGAGCGCACGAGCGGCGCCTCGTAGCGCAAGCGCAGCGGAAGCTCGGCATCGCGCAGGCGCGCAGCCACCAATCGTACGATGGGAAGGGTGTTATCGGAGCGCACCGTGAGCAAACGACCGTCGTCATCGAAGAGTTTGAACGGCGTGTCCACCGCGCGCCCCGCGCCGGCGAGCGCACGCGGATCCTCGAGCAACGGCGTCTCGACGGGAAGGTAGCCACGGGCTTTGAAGCACGCTCGCACGCCGGCCGCGATCTCCTCGCGCACCTGCGCCTCTTCGGGCAGGATATCCCTGAACCCCCACGGTGTCGTGTTCATGCGCCGTTCCCTTCCGCCAGATGCGCCCGTCCAACATGCAGTCGCATTACTTTACCACAGCAAAGTACCAGCTGCGTAAAGAAAGAGCCCCCGGCGCGTACCGAGGGCTCTTGAGCTGCTGAGGTGGCATCGGCGCAGACGCCGCCTCACGGGACGCCTGCGCGAAGAGGTCGCTACAGCATCGACCCGATCCAGCATGCGGCGATGCACACCACGATGGTGCCCACGAGCACGTACGTGGTCTTGATCTTCTTGCCCATGATCCAGTACATGAAGCCGAACACCGCGAGCTGCGGCAGACACGGCATGATCATGTCGAAGTAGTCGGAGACGGGCTGCGCGAAGTCGCCCGTGCCCACAGTGATCATCGACAGGTCGAGCGACACGTAGCTCGCGACCATACCGCCGATGGCGGCGAGGCCCACGACGCTCACCGCGTACGTGACCTTCTCCATGACGCCGCCCTTAGCGGCATCGGTGATGAACGTCGAGCCGTACTGATAGCCGAGCTTCAGGCCGAACCAGCGGATCAAGAGGCCGGGGATGTTGAAGATGAGCAGCAGCAGGATGGCACCGATGGGGCTTCCCTGCTGTGCGAAGCCGATGGCGATGCCCGTGCCGATCACGCGGAGCGTACCCGCGATGAGCGAGTCGCCGATGCCGGCGAGCGGGCCCATGAGCGAGGTCTTGACGGCCGTGATGGCGGAGTCGTCGAAGTCGTCGCTCGCGGCGTTCTCCTCCTCCATCGCGGCGTCGATGCCCATGAGCAGCGTGGAGAGCTGCGGGGTGATGGCCATGAAGTCGAGGGAGCGGGCGTAGGCGCGCTTCTGCTTCTCGCTGCCGGGCTCGTAAACCTTCTCGATCACCGGCACGATGCCGAACGAGTAGCCGATGTTCTGCTGCCGCTCGTAGTTCCACGAGCTATCGAGCATGCAGGAACGCCAGAACACCCGGCGAAGGTCGCGGTCGGTCAGCTTGCGCTCGGGCGCGGTCTTGATTTCGGACATGGCGAAAACCTCCTTTGCGGTCTTCTGCGGGCGGTGGTTAGAACTCGTTGTCGTCTTGCTCGGCCTCGGCCTGAACGGTCGAGAAGAGGCCGGTGTTGAAGACGAGCACGGCGGCGATCACCGCGGCGACGGCGGTGACGCCCACGACGTTCAGCCCACCGTACGCCACGAGCAGAAAGCCCATGAACAGGAAGCAGGCGAGCTTCTTCGACATGATCATGCGGGCAAGCATCGCGAAACCGATGGCGGGGATGATGCCCATGGCGTAGTTCAGGCCGTCGGTGATGAACGCGGGGATCGAGTCGACGATGCCCTGGATGGCCTGCGTGCCAACAAAGAAGCCGGCGGCGCAGAACGCGGCCTGCGAAAGCACCTGGATAAGCACGAAGCCCCAGTGCATGAGGTCGATGCCGCGACGGTTGCAGTCGAGCGCGTACTTGTCTGCCTTAGCCGCCATGATGGGGCCGACGACCGCCATGAGGAAGTTCGACCACATGGACATGAGCAGCGAAACCGGAACGGCGATGGCGACGGCCTCGGCGACGTCGGCGCCGGCGGCGATGACATAGGCGGTGCCGATCACGGAGCCGGAGGTCATGTCGGGCGGGTTGCTCGCGCCGATAGCCTGCGCGCCCAGGTACACGAGCTCGAGCGTGGCGCCCACCTGGCAGCCGATCGCCACATCGCCGAGCGCGACGCCCGTGAGCGTGCCGAGCACGAGCGGACGGTTGAACAGAGCGCTGTTGAAGCAGCTATTGCAGTAGCCGAATGCGGACACAAAGAAAATGAATACGGTTTGCATCATCAGGTTGTCCATGGATTTCTCCTCCCTATCCGATGAGCTTCATGGCCTCGTCCGACTCGTCGGACGGGGTCATCTGGACGAACACGTGGATGCCGTCATCCACCAGGTCGCGGATCTGGGCGCACTCCTCGTCGGACACGAACACGGCCTTCGAAATCTGGCGCTTGCCCTCCTCGACCTTCACGCCTCCGATGTTCACCTCGCGGATCGCGGGCACGGCGCGGCACAGGCGCCACACATCCTCGATGCTCTCGGTGATGATGAACAGGTTGTACTTATCGGTCACGCCGCTCGTGAGCGCCTTGATGGAATCCTCGACGCTCTTCATGACGAGCTTCGTGCCCTGCGGCTTCGCCATCTTGAGCACTGCCATGCGGAGCTCGTCTTTCGCGACCGCATCGTTGGCAATGAGGATGCAGTCCGCCCCCACCGCCTTGATCCACGTGAACGCGACCTGGCCGTGCAGAAGCCGGTGGTCGACACGGGTCATCTTGATCATGCGCATTCCTCCCTCACCGCGCGCACGGCGTCCATGAACGTCCGCACGTGCTCTGCCGAAAGCTCGCCATCATCGCGATAGCTGTCTTTGAAATAGCTGCCCACCACAGCGCCATCGGCGATGCGGAAGCTCTCCTTGAGGTTCTCGGGCGTGACGCCCGCCGCCACGATGAGCGGAAAGTCGCCGAGGCCGGCGCGGAAGGAACGGATCTTGTCGAGCGACGTCTCCTGCCCGGTCGCATCCTGCGTTACCGCGACGGCGTCGCAGCGCCCTTTCGCGATCTCGAGGTCTTCCTCGAGCGAGCGGTCGGAAAGCACCGGCTGGTACTTGAAGCGCACGCCGCCGAGGACGCAGCCCGCATACCGGCTGCGGAAGAGCTCGAGGAAGGCTGCGAGCGCTTCCTCGTCACGCGGCTTCACGTGCCCCACTACGGAGTCGAGCTGCACGAACGCCGCGCCGAACTCGCCGGCGAGCTCGAAACCCATGGCATCGACGTTGAGACAGTTCACGCCATAGACGATATCCGGCTTCGTTTGCTCGATATAGGCGAGCGCACGTCGCATGTCGCCGTAGGTGCCGAAGTAATCCTCCACGATCACCGCGTCGACGCCCTCGGAGACGTAGATGTCAAGCTCGCGCTTCATGCGTTCCTGAACATCGTCTGGACTCGTCCCCTTCAGATGGAGCATCGCCATCACGGGCTTTCGCTCGCGGAACATGGAGAGGAATCGACCCTTCCCCGTTTCCGGCATACCGACCACCTCCGAAATCTCGGTCTGTACCTACACCTGTAATAGCATAAGTTAATACAAGTTTGGTGGCGGCAAGCCTAGGAAACCAGAATGTAAATGATGAACGGGCGAAGGGGCACCGTAAACGGCAGTCGCCGCTAGACGGCACAGACCACCTGCGTGCGTCTCTGGGCTTCCCTGTATACAATATCTCTTACCAAGTATTCATCCACACGCGCACGAAGGAGTCCGTCTGTGAGCGAAACCGATGACCGCTACGCCCTCACCCTGCAAGAACAGTTGCGCGCAGACCTCTTGCAGAAAATCGAGAACGGCTCCTATGCACCAGGCGATCAGCTGCCCTCGGAAAGCGAGCTCGTCGAAGCCTATGGGGTGAGCAGAGTCACCGTCCGTGCGGCGCTTCGCATGCTCGTCGACGAGGGTGTGCTGGTGAAACGGCGCGGCAAGGGGACGTTCGTGCGGCCGACAACGCTCGTCGAGTCCGCCCTCACCTCGGGTAGCTTCACCGAAACGTGCCTTGAGATGGGCCTCGAGCCCGCGACGCACGTGTTCCGCACGCGCGAGATTCCCGCAGACCCCGCGATCACCTCGATCCTGGGCTGCGACGATGAGGCGCTCATCGAGATTCGCCGCCTGCGCATGGCGGGCGCGATGCCGTGCATCGTCGAGCACGACTACTTCCCGCTCCGCTATCGCTTCCTCATGCAGACCGAGCTGGAAAACCGCTCGCTCTTCGAGATCCTCAAAGACGAGGGCGGCAGGAACGTCTGCGGCTTCGAGGATCGCTTCCGCATCGCACGTGCCGATGCCGAAAGCGCCGAGCTGCTCGGCGTCGCCGATGTGTCGGTCGAA
>CAJLVH010000079.1 GCA_905210055.1 uncultured Enorma sp.
AGGCCGGCGGGCAGGTGCGGCGAGCCCAGGCCGAAGAGCAGCACCGGGCACATGAGGCCGAAGAGGCCCGCTATGGCGGCGAAGGGCAGGATGCCCTGAAAGACGACGCCGGAGACGAGGTAGTCCGGGCACACGATGAGCGACATGAGGCCGGCGCCCAGGCACACGATGACGCCGCGCTGCTCGTTGGAGCACTCTACCTCGACCTTGCCGGAGAGCGTGACGAACAGCGAGCAGGTAACGGCCGCGCCGAGGGCGCAGGCAAGCGCCACTGGATCGTAGCCGGCAAGCCCCGTCTTGTAGACGCCGCTTGCGAACACAGTGCCGAACACGATGATCGCGGCCGAGGCGACTTCGAGGGGCCTGGGCGCGCGGCGCGTCATGACGGTCTGCCAGACGAGCCCCATCCAGGTGAACTGGAACAGCAGCGTGAGCGCCACGGGCGCGGGCAGCACGCTCATGGCGTAGCAGTACAGGATCGAGGTGGTGCAGGTGAGAGCGCCGAGACCCATGAGCTTAAGTGCCTGCAAGGGCTCGATGCGCCGCAGGCGCTTGCTGCGCACGCACCTCAGGGCGGCGGCGATCACGAAGAACAGGCAGCCGAACCAGGCCTGGCTTGCCACCACCTGCGCAGAGGTGAACCCTGCCGCGTACGCGAGCTTGTACGTGGTGGCCATGGCGCCGTAGCAGGCCCCGCCTGCGAAAACCTGCAGGGCGGCTATTACCCGGCGGCGACCGGGCGTCGCGGCTTCGACAGTAGAGGTCTCCCGATCGATCACATGCTTCATGCCCTCTCCTCCTTCCGCCCCGCATGACGCGGGGCACAGGCTCCACACGACCCGAGCCATCGGAAGGAGGCGCTGCCCGTCGGGAAGACACCGACGACCGGTATGAAAAAACCACGCGACCGAGACCCGGTTGCGTGGCAAAAAGGTGGCTTGCGCCCAGAAAAGTCCACACGATTTTAGACCGGTTCAGTCTAAAGAACGCTCCTGAGGAAGTCAAGAACTAAGTCGCCGCACCTGCGCGCAGGCGTTCCAGCATCGAACGAGCTTTGAGCGAGAACCGGCCGAGCCGCCTCGCGGCATCGCTTGCAGCGCGCTTGACATCACGCGGAACGGGTCCATAATGAGCCTTGAAAATCTCAGCGGATTTTTCTGGATGCCGTCACCTTTTCGCCGCTCGCCTGCCTCTGGCAGACGGGCGGCTTTTCTGTACCGACGGCCCCAGCGAGAGAAGGGACATGCCATGACGAACGATCTTCTCGACCTCATCAAAACGCGCCGCAGCGTGCGCTCCTACAAGGCAGATCCCGTGCCCGCCGACCTGCTCGACGCTGTGCTCGAGGCGGGCACCTTCGCGCCCACCGGCGGCGGCCATCAGTCTCCGGTGATCGTGGCGGTGACCGACCCCGGGACCCGCGAGCGCCTGCGTCGGCTCAACGCCGTCGTCATGGGCAGGGACACCGACCCGTACTATGGCGCCCCGGTCATCGTGGTCGTGCTCGCCGACGGCGGGCGCGGCACCTTCGTGGAGGACGGCTCCTGCGTGCTGGAGAACCTCATGCTTGCGGCGCACGCCCTGGGGCTCTCCAGCTGCTGGATCCACCGCGAGCGCGAGATCTTCGACGGCGCTGAGGGCAAGGCGCTCCTCAGGGAGTGGGGCCTGCCCGAGACGCTGCGCGGCGTGGGTGCGATCGCCTTGGGATACGCCGCGGGACCCGAGGGCGCGGCCGCCCCGCGCAAGGACGGTTATGTTGTGCGCATCTAGCAAGTATCGGCCATGCCGGAGGCGCCTGCTCTCCTCGGGGGATGCAAACTGCTCGGAAGCCGCCGACCGATAGAGTTGTTGAGTTCATTTTTGAGTTCAACTCGGGTGCCCTGAAATCACCTGATTCCGGTGAGAATGGGGAGACGACCGTTACATCATGTGGACGAGAGGCCATGGAAAGGAACGATTTGATCGCGAGTGGGAATAGTTGAGGCTCTTCGCGAGGGAGGCCGAAAGCGGTTCTCCTCGTTTTTTCTCGTGTCCTTTCGTTCACGTCGTTGTTGTGATTTCGTGTGGTATTCGCAAGCCAATTGTCAGGTCTACCTGCGGAAATAATGGGTCTTGCCATGTTGCTTTCGGCATAGACGTCTCTAGTATGCGAGGCACGTGCTCGCCAGCGCGGCGCCGTCCAATCCCGAGAAGTTCGACCCGACGAGAGCCGTGACGATGGGTCCCGCTCCGATGCCGGAGGTCATCACCGCTGCAAGGGTTACCATCGCAGTCCCGCACTATGTATTGCGGCACTGTGCGGTAGATGAGGCGCTGCAATTAGTTGCCCTCCTCGTCGACCGCCTCTATCGTGCGAGACGTTACGTCAGCGGTTTCGAAACTTAAAAATTATGGTTGTTTCGAAACCGGTGAGATTGGAACTCGTATGCCTTGGGTCGAGCGCGCATCGTACTTCGAGCGACTCCGCTCCGTGGAGAGGACAGGCGACATCAAGGTCATAACCGGCGTTCGCCGCTCGGGCAAGTCCGAGCTCATGAAGGCGTTCTCCGCCGAGCTCAAGAAGCGGGACCCTTTGTCAAATAGCCTCTACATCGATCTGCTTGACCTCGACAATGAAGAGCTGCTCGAGTATCACGCTCTGCACGACAGGATTGCCAAATTCCACAAGGATGGTGTGCTAAACCGTCTATTCATTGATGAGGTGCAACGGTGCGAGGGCTTCGAGAGGGCGATCAACAGTATCCATGCCCGGGGAGGGTGGGACATCTACCTCACCGGGTCGAATGCGTTCCTTTTGAGTTCCGACCTCGCCACGCTCTTCACCGGCAGACACCGTGAGATTCATGTCCTGCCGTTCAGCTTCAGCGAGTTTTGCGCATACTTCGGCGAACAGGGGACCATCGACGAAGAGCTGGACCGCTATATCGAACGCGGGGCCTCGCTGGATCCTATGAGTATCGTGACATGGCAGAGTCATACGGCTACATCAGGGACGTCTACAGGACCATCCTTACGCGAGACCTCATTCAGAAGTTCCGTCTGCCCGACACGCTCGTGCCGCTCGCCGAGTACATGATGGACAACACCGGAAACCTTAACTCGCCGAACAGCATCGCCAACACCATCGATGCAAACAAAGTGTCGACCAACCACGTCACGGTTGGGCGCTACATCTCGCACCTGAGGGACGCTTTCGTCTTCTACGAGGCCAAGCGCTATGACATCAAGGGCAAGAAGTACCTGAGTACGCAGGCGAAGCACTACGTGTGCGACACGGGTATGCGCTACGCGGTGCTCGGCACGCGCAACATGGATTGGGGCCGCATGTACGAGAACTCGGTGTTCTTGGAGCTCATTCGCCGCGGATACGAGACCTACGTGGGAAAGCTCTACCAGAAGGAGGTCGACTTCGTCGTCAAGCGAGGGTCGGAGCAGGTCTACATTCAGGTGAGCGATAACGTAGACGCACCCGAGACGCTCGAGCGCGAGCTCGCTCCTCTGCGTGCGATACGCGATGCCTACCCCAAGATTCTTATCGCGAGGACGCGACACGACGCCTACACGATTGACGGCATCAGGGTGCTCGATCTGGCCCGTTGGCTCATCGGGGAACAGGGATTCTAATATCGGGGGGGAGGCGCTCCTGCGCCATGATTCGCAAGGGGGGAGGGGTGATGGGGACGGTGACCGCGTGAATCCATCTTGAGTGCATGTGGAATAGGGTAAGTATGGTGGTAAACGGCGAAGCAGAAGATGAAGCGGCCCTCTCACCCGCGCCGACAATTACTGAGTGGGAGTAGCGAATATATGTTCGCATGACTCTTATAGCGTTGGGCTCAGGGCTATGGCAACCCTCATGGCTCCTTTTCGCAAGAACGACTCAGTGCCTCCTCGTTTCTTACCTGAAAGAATATAGTTAAGGGGTATTTAATAAGAAAATGCTCTAAATACCCCTTAACTCGACTAAAATTGAAATGGAAAATAGGGGATAGAGGTGGAGCATGAAGCTATTTAGGCGCGAGGGCTATCTCAGGAAAATGAGGGGCTTCTATCATGATGACGAGATCATAAAGGTCATCACGGGCGTGAGGCGCTGCGGAAAATCTTGCCTCATGCTAACCATCGCTCAGGAGCTTGTTGAGGGCGGTGTCAGCCCGGCTTCCGTTATCTACCTGGATCTCGACAGTCGCAAGCTGCGAAAGGTCAAGACCGCCGACGATCTTGAGGCTGCGATCGATGATGCTTCCGCCGATGCACCCGATGGCTTGAAATATCTATTCATCGACGAGGTGCAGAATGTGAAGGGCTATGAGGAGGTCGTGAACGCCTTTCGCACCGATGGGGGTTGGTCCATCTTCATCACTGGCTCTAACAGTTATCTGCTTTCGGGTGAGCTCATGACCAAACTGACCGGTCGCTACATCGAGTTCGAAATGCAGACGCTCACCTTTAAGGAGTACGAGGATATGAAGGCATTTCTCGGCAAGTCGGTCAATCCCAATCCCGTGGCCGAACTCGATGCCTATATCCTGGAAGGCGGCTTTCCCAAGGCGCTCGGATACGAGACGCTCACCGACAAGCGTGCCTACGTCAAGTCCGTTGTCGAGGAGATTCTGGAGAAGGATGTCCGTCGCAGGGTCCAGGTTCGTAACATGCCCGTGTTCGAGACGGTTAGGAAGTACATCACGAACAATTTCGGGGCGACGACGAGCCTGACTAATATCCTTGATGACCTTGCAAACCTGGGTGTCCATATCAAACGCGAGACGCTGGACCGCTACCTTCGGATACTCGAGGACGCCAAGATCATACGGCGCTGTGAGCGCTTCGACATGAAGTCACGCAAGTCGCTCCGGGGCGAGCAGAAGTACTACCTCGCCGACCTGAGCTTTTACTTCGCGCTCAATACGGACAACCGCATCAACTATGGGCCCGTGCTCGAGAACATCGTCTACAACTATGCAAAGAGCCTGGGCTACGAGGTGAGCGTGGGGCGCATCGGCAAGCTCGAGTGCGACTTCGTCATGCGCTCGCCCGAGATGGAGTACGCCTACGTGCAGGTGGCGATGACCATCATGAGCGACCGGAAGACCGAGGACCGCGAGTACCGACCGCTCGAGCAGATACAGGACAACTGGCCGAAGTTCGTCATTACGCGGAACGACCCCATCCAGCATCGAAGTGGCATCGTGCACGAGAACGTGGCGGAGCTGATTGGAGAGGGGCGGACGTTCGGGCTGGCGCAAGTGGACATTTCAGCGGGAGTGGGCTATTAGGAAGTTGCTTTTACCTACTCGGTCCGAAGGGCAGAGTAGGTAAGAGCTCCTGGATGTCGCAAGAAAAACGCGGCCGAAGGCGCAGGCGCCCGCGACCGCCAAAAGCTCTTGGCTTTTCACAATGGGATAACCTTATCATATTGACGTTCTCACTGCAGAGACGTGACAATGATGGGTATACAATATCAGACAAAATAAGATTATGTAATCGGAGGTCACCATGGCTATTGCAGCCGCCACTGAATCTATCTCCGCCAAGCTCCGTAAGGACGAGAAAGACCGCTTCTCCGCCATCTGCGACGAGATCGGTACCTCGCCGAGCAATGCCATCCGCATGTTCGTCTCCGCATTCAACCGTCGGGGCGGCTTCCCGTTCGACCCGTCGAATCCCTGCGGGTTCAGCCCCGAGACGCTCGCCGCTATGGATGACGCGGCGACGGGCAGGAACCTCTCCGGTCCCTACCGCACCGTGCACGAGGTCATGGCCGCGCTCGATGAGGGGTAGATTTTCTGGACACTATTCTGGACATAATCTGGACAATCCAGATAGGATGTCCAGAATAGAGCAGGGCGTTCCATGGACGACATGCTTGGCAGATTCATGGTGCCGCAACGAGCGTGGAGAGAAGCGGGGCCGTCGGTGGGTCCAGAGGCAGCCGTACTCGTGCTGAGGTAGAGGGCGTCGTCGACGATCTCATTGTTGCTCTGCTGATTTACCACAGGAGCCAAATGAACCCGTCCCCATTGGTTTGCCCCCATTGGCTCATAATGGGATGGTTTACTGTCTGCTTGTCCCAACGAGAGGGAGTGCATGATTCTGTCGCTCGCCCCCATGGAGGGGCTTACCGGGCACACCTTCCGCGCGGTGCATACGGAGTGCTTCGGCGCGCTCGACCGCTACTACACGCCGTTCCTCGCGCCCCCGCATCTGGGCAGCGGGTTCGGCAAGCGTGCGATGGCGGAGCTCGACCCGGTGGATAACCGGGGCTTGGACGTGGTGCCGCAGCTGCTCACGAACGACGCGGAGCGGTTCATATGGGGCGCGAAGGTGCTCGCGGGCATGGGTTTCAGCGAGGTCAACCTCAACCTGGGCTGCCCTTCGGGGACGGTCGTGGCCAAGGGCAGGGGCTCGGGTTTTCTGCGGAACCTCGAGGAGCTCGACGCGTTTCTGGAGAGGGTGTGCACCGAATCTCCCATCCCGGTTTCGGTGAAGACGAGGATCGGCGTGGTGGCGGACGAAGAATACGAGCAGATTCTCGCCGTGTACCTGCGGCATCCGCTTGCGGAGCTCATCGTTCACCCGCGCGTCCAGCGTGACCGCTACAAGGGTGTTCCTCGGCAAGGGGCATACGGCGAGACCTTGCGCCGCGCGACGTTTCCCGTGGCATACAACGGCGACATCTTCGACTGCGGGGACATGGATGCCCTTATCGCGACGTATCCCCAGACGCGCCATGTGATGCTTGGCCGGGGCATCCTCGCCAACCCGGCGCTCGCGCGGACGCTGCGCGGTGGTGCGCCCGCCACGCGAGAAGAGCTCGAGCGCTTCCATGACAAGCTTTTCGAGGCGTATTTCGCCGAAATGGGCGGCAACGTAGTCTTCCGCATGAAGGAGTGGTGGTCGTACGCTCGGTGCTCTTTCGCAGATCCGCGCGCGGTGCATCGCCGCGTACGGAAAACACGCAAGGTGGGGGAGTACCAGGAGGCTGTGCGCGGCATCTTCCGCGAGGAGGAGCTTGCCTCCGCACCTCGTTTCAGCTGGCTATGTTAATTGAAGGCCGCCGCCTCCGCAGAGGGGTGCAAGAGGGGCGCCAGCACGTGAGAATCTGGTTCCTAGACGGAAATCCTCACCTCGTGCTGGCGATGATGGCACGATAGCGGGCGGCATAGGAACTGCCGTGCTGCCAGATGAGCGTGAAGTCGTGGCGGATGGTGAAGTCCGCGGGCGTGATGTCGACGAGCGCGCCGGCGGCGAGCTCCCGTTCTACAGCGATGCGGTAGAGGAATGTGATGCCCGCACTCGCTGCTACGCAGGCGATGATGGCAGGGATGCTCGCGAGTTCGAGGGTGCCCGCGAAATCTGCGAGCGTGAGGTCGTGAGCCGCGAGGTTGCGTTCGAGGATCTCGCGTGTGCCGGAGCCTGGCTCGCGCAGGATGAGGCGTTCGCCGATGAGATTGTGGACGGAGCGGATGTCCATGCGCTCAGCAGCATCTGGGCTGGCGACGGCAATGTAGTCCTCTGTTGAGTACACCATGCTGTCGAAGCGCGTGTGGTCGAACGAGCCTTCGACGAGTGCGCAGTCGACCGTTCCGGCATCCATGAGCTGGACGAGTTCCGCGGTATTGCCAACCCGCATGTTGACGGGCTCTACTGGCTGCGTGGTCGCGCGGCAGGCGAGCAGGCACGGCGCCACGTAGTCGGCGATGGTGCGTGTGCAGCCAAGGCGGAGCGGCGCCGGGGCAACTTCGCCCGCTAAGGCGTGGAGCTCGGCACGCAGGCGCTCCTCATCGTTCGCCATGGTGGAAAGGGCGCGGTAGAGATGGTCGCCGGCAGGGGTCGGTTTGGCGCCGCGCGTCGTCTTCTCGAAGAGCACCGCGCCATAGTGCTGCTCGAGATGCCGGATGTGCTGCGATACCGCCGGCTGGGGGATGTGGAGTGCCTTGGCCGCCCGCGAGAAACTGCACGCGCGGTATACCTCGAGAAACGTATGAGAACGGTAATCTAGCATGATGCGCTCCAGCCACGAATGTAAAAATACCCCAGGGGTTATTTTACATAAGGAAAAACGTAGGAGTATATAAGTAAATGAATGGTATCAATTATAAAAGCAGCATGTACCTTAGATGAGGCTTCATTTCATAAGATGAAAGGGCGAGGCATGGAGTTTATCAGGGACTTTGGAAAGATGTGGCGCGGCGTGCTGTTCGCGCTTGCAATCGCGGTACCGGCATGGTTGCTCGGCAAGCAGTTCGAGGTTATCGGCGGGCCGGTG
>CAJLVH010000080.1 GCA_905210055.1 uncultured Enorma sp.
GAGAGCGACCTCGACCTCGGCCACTACGAGCGCTTCATCGACGAGAATCTCACACGCGACTCCAACTTCACCACAGGTGCCATCTACCGCTCACTCATCACGCGCGAGCGTCGCGGCGACTTCCTGGGCGGAACCGTGCAGGTGATCCCACACGTCACGAACGCCATCAAGGACAAGTTCCGCCGCATCGAGGAACAGACGGGGTCGGATGTGGTCATCACCGAACTCGGCGGCACGATCGGCGATATCGAGTCCCAGCCCTTCGTGGAGGCGATCCGCCAGTACAAGAAGGATGCGGGTGCGGAAAACGTGTGCTATATCCACGTGAGCCTCGTGCCCTACATCGCCGCTGCGCACGAGGTCAAGACGAAACCCACGCAGCACAGTGTGAAGGAGCTCCGCAGCCTCGGCATCCAACCGGATATCATCGTGCTGCGCTCCGACCATGAGATCGACGACGCCATCCGCCACAAGATCGCAAGTTTCTGCGATGTGGACGAGGATTGCGTCTTCACGAACGAGGACTGCGCCTCCATCTACGACGTGCCGAAGATGCTCGCCGACCAAGACTTCGACTTGCGCGTCTGCGAGCGCCTGGGGCTCGATCCGCGCGAGCGGCATATGGACGACTGGTATGCGTTTCTCGAGAAGAAGGATCACGCGAACCACCATGCGGACACGGTGAAGGTTGCCGTGGTGGGCAAGTACACGCAGCTGCCCGACGCCTACCTCTCCGTCATCGAGGCCGTGCGCCATGCGGGCATCTTCTTCGACCGGCATGTGGATGTGCAGCTCATCGACGGTGAGGCTCTCGCTTGGGAGGACTGCCCTGCGGTGCTCGGCGACGCCGCGGGCATCGTCGTGCCGGGCGGCTTCGGCGTGCGCGGTCTGGAGGGCAAGATCTGCGCTGCTCGGTACGCGCGCGAGCAGAAGATTCCCTATCTCGGGCTCTGCCTGGGGATGCAGGTCGCCGTTTGCGAGTTCGCACGGCACGTCGCCGGGCTTGCAGATGCGAACTCCACTGAGTTCGAACCCGAATGCGCCCATCCTGTCATCGACCTTATGAGCTCGCAGGAAGACGTGACCGAGAAGGGCGGAACCATGCGCCTGGGCGCGTATCCCGCGAAGCTCGGCGCAGGCACGCTCGCGCGTGAGGCGTATGGCGAGGAGCTTGTGTACGAACGCCACCGCCACCGCTTCGAATTCAACAACGCCTACCGCGACGACCTTGAGCGCGCGGGGCTCGTCATCTCCGGCGTCTCGCCCGATGAGGCGCTCGTCGAGATGGTGGAGCTGCCTGCCGCCGAGCATCCCTGGTTCGTTGCCACGCAGGCACACCCCGAGTTCAAGAGCCGTCCCACCCGTCCGCAGCCGCTGTTCCGCGAGTTCACGCGCGCCGCGATCGCGCGCCACGAGTGCGTCGACCATCTGCAGGTGACGCCGAAGAACGTAGCAGGGGAATAACATGGCGAGACGGGGAGGCCAAGAGAGGGGGATGGCGTGCCGAGAAGGGGGTGCCCGGTCGGTTCCGCGCCGCAGCGCCGACGGGGCGTGCCCGTCGAACCGCTCCGCCGCCCCCGCCTCACCGCTTGCCAGCGCCGTCGAGGAGTACCTGGTCTACCTCGCCGTCGAGCGAAACCTTTCCGATAACACCGTCGCTGCATACCGCAGAGATCTCGCGGCGTACCTTGGGTTTCTTTCGGAGCGCGGCATCGAGGAGCCCGACGGCGCCGAGCGCTTTGATATCGAGGACTTCACGGCGACCCGTCGCGACGCGGGCTACGCCGATGCCTCGATCGAGCGCGGGCTCTCCGCGATCAAGGGCTTCCACACGTTCATGGCGCGCGAGGGGCTCGCGCAGACGAACCCCACCTCGGTGATGCATCTTCCTCGGAAGGAAGAGCGCCTGCCGGATCTTATCTCCATCGACGCTGCGACCAGCCTGCTCGACCAGCCCTTCCCGGCTACGCCCGCCGGCGCGCGTGACCGCGCCGAGCTCGAGATGTTCTACGGCTGCGGATTGCGCGTCAGCGAGCTCTGCGGGCTCGATCTGCGCGACGTGTATCTTGACGAGGAATTCCTCCGCGTATTCGGCAAGGGGTCGAAGGAACGGCTCGTTCCCATCATGGGGAGCGCGCGACGCGTGCTCGAGGAATATCTCGACGGTCCGCGCTTTGAGCTCGCGGCGCACGCGCGGAGCGCGACGAAGACCTCTGCGGTGTTTCTGAACAAGAACGGCGGGCGCATCTCGCGGCAGTCCGTGCACGCTATGTGCGAGCGCTATGGCCGCATGGTGGGTATCGAGGGATTACACCCGCATACACTGCGCCATTCGTTCGCGACGCACATGCTCGCCGGTGGGGCGGATCTGCGCGTACTGCAAGAGATCCTCGGCCACGCGAACATCGCCACCACGCAGATTTACACGCATCTCGACCGCACCCAACTGCAGGAAGTATACCTCGCTGCCCATCCGCGCGCCTAGTTGCCTTGCGGGATGGCACCCGGCGGCGTTCGGGGCGGCGTGGCTTCGCGTTCGCATCCCGTGCGCCCGCGGAGGCACGTCTTCACATTTACGTCACGCTTGGTCTCGGGTGAGGCGAGGCGGTCTTCAATCATAGGTAGAACAACCGAATATTCAGCGCCGTGCTATCCGCGGTGGCCGTTGAAGTGCCCGAACACAACATCTTGTGTTGGGAATGCGGGTCGTCTGTTGGCTCAAGGTGTCGTTTGGGGGTCGAGTGGGTACCGTTGGGGGAGAAAGTGGGAAAAAGTGTTGCGAAAAGGGGAGTCAACCCATAAGATAAGAGACGTCGACAGCGGGGTGGCTCCCGCATCTGCCCACGAGTAAGCCTAAGGGGGTGCAGCGGTGTCTTTGTCAGGAACCTACGATCGCAATCTCGATGCGAAGGGTCGCCTGTCGCTCCCGCCTGCATTCCGGAAGGAATTCGGGGATCAGGTGCGCGTCCTCGCTGCTCCTGAAAAGGAGATCGACGCCATGTACGTGTTCACCAAGGACGCGTTCGAGGACTGGGTCATGTCGGTGTTCGAGGCGAAGGGTGGTTTCGACCCTACGAACAAGCAGCATCGACTGGTTAAGGAGGGCTTGTACGGCGTGGCAACCACACTCGATATAGACTCCGCCGCCCGTATCAGCCTTCCCGAGTCAGTCCGCGAAGAAGCCCACCTCGACCGTGAGGTCACGATCGTCGGCAACGACGACCGCTTGGTGGTCTGGGACCGCTCGAAGCATCTGGCTCGCAAGGCCGAGACGAAGGCGGCTCTCGAGGACTTCTTCAACTAGCGCACCGCGGAGGAGACGTGCATGGCAACGGGCACTTTGACACCTGAATATCGGCATGAACCCGTAATGCTTCACGAAGTGCTCGACGCGCTCGAGCTCAAGAGCGGATCGGTGGTGTGCGATTGCACGCTCGGCGGCGCCGGCCATTCCGCGAGGATGGCGCAGGCGATCGGCGAAGACGGTCTGCTCATCGGCATCGACCAAGACGACATGGCGCTCGAAGCGGCGGCCAAACGGCTGGACGCGGAGGCACCCGGGGTGGCGCACAAGCTTCTGAAGGGGAACTTCGGCGACCTGGATGAGCTGCTTTGCCAAGCGGAAGTGCCCGGCGTGGACGGCATCCTGTTCGACTTGGGCGTCTCGAGCCCGCAACTCGATATCCCTGGAAGGGGTTTCTCGTACAACGAGGATGCCCCGCTTGATATGCGGATGGATCCGGGAACAAACACCCTAAACGCAGCTGAGGTCATCAACACCTATACCGAAGCCGACCTCGCCCGGATCCTACGCGTATACGGTGAGGAGAAGTTCGCTTCGCAGATCGCGCGCGAGATCGTGCGACGCAGGCAGGAGCGTCCCTTCGAAACCACCGTGGAGCTCGTCGACGCCATCAAGGCGGCGATTCCCGCGGCGGCACGCCGTCATGGGCATCATCCTGCTCGCAAGACGTTCCAGGCGATACGCATCGAGGTCAACCACGAGCTCGATGTCCTCGAGCGCGGCCTCGAGGCAGCGGTCCGCTGGCTCAACCCGGGAGGGCGCATCTGCGTCATCTCGTATCATTCGCTTGAGGATCGCATCGTGAAGCGGCTCTTCCAGAAGCGGAGCCAGGGTTGCACGTGCCCGCCGGACCTTCCGGTGTGCGTATGCGGAAACGTGCCGGTACTCAAGGTCATAACCCGAAAACCGCTGGTTGCGAGTGGCGAGGAAGTCAAACGCAACCCGCGTGCGAGATCTGCCAAAACGCGCGTCGCGATACGCCTGTAGCGAGGAGCGCCGCGCTTATTGGGACCATCCCGCAACGTAGCAAGAACGCAGCGTAAACGTACTACTAACACACTTGGGATGGGAGGCATGCGCGGTGGCGTACTTTGATTCCAATGCGGCGTATGCCTTGGACTACCAGGCTCAGCCGAATTACGCGCCCGATTATGAACGCGCGCCGCTCGAGCGCCCCTCGGAGCACCCGCGCTTCGACGTCCTCACCGGTGCAGGGCGTGAGGCGAACCAGATCGTGAGTCCGGCCTTCACGCATGTCGTCAAGGTCTTCGCCGTGCTCGTGTTCCTGTTCGTGTCCATCGGCGTGGTGCGCGTGACGCTCGCCAGCGTGACGACGTCGATGCTCAATCAGAACGCCGAGCTCTCGGCCTCGCTCGAAGCGGCGCACGATGAGAGCTCGAACCTTGAAGTCATGAACACGGTCTACGGTGCCGATACGCGCATCCGCGACCTCGCGACCGGCGCGCTCGGCATGGTCGAGCCGGAGCAGGGCATCACGCTCGATTTGAGCGAGACAGCCGATGCCGAGGACGGGGCGGATGCGACTGGGCAGCAGGCACCCGCCGAGACAGCATCCGAAACAGCGGAATAGAGCGGGAGGAACCATGGCGCGTGACCGGTACACCGGGGGGCGCGGCAGGGACGGGGAGCGCCGAGGCGCTTCGAGCTCCCGCAGGCAGCGAACGACAGGGTTTGACGGACGCGATGCACGCAGGCGCGACGATTCCGGTCGTGCGGCGCGCTCGCGTTCCAGCAGCGGTATGGGGCGCGGCGGGTCGGGCAGACCGCCTCGTGACGGCTCGCCCCATACACTTCTTAACGATACCTCCGAGCAGGGGCTCGTCACCCGACGCAACGTCGTGCTCGGGGTCTTGGGCGCGGGACTCGGGCTCAGCGTGCTCAAGCTCTTCGAATACCAGATCGCCAACGCTTCGACCTATCGCGGGCGTGCGGATTCCCGTCGCCTGTCGAGCCAGACGCTCTTCGCCAAGCGCGGAACCATCTACGACCGCAACGGCAACGTGCTCACCTCGAGTGTGGAGTGTCAGAACGTCTACGTGAATCCCAAGCTCATAGAGGATGCGGATGCCGCGGTCGATGTGCTGGTGGAAGTGCTCCGCGTCGATGCGGACTGGTGCCGTGAGCAGGTCACGGCAGATACGACCTTCAACTACATCAAGCGCCAGGTCGACCAGGAGGATGCCGATCTCATCGCTGAGCGTGGTATTGTCGGCATCGAGTTCGAGCAGTCGATGAAGCGCGTCTACCCATACGGTAATCTCGCATCGCAGGTACTCGGCGTGGTGAACGTCGACAACGCGGGACTTTCCGGTCTCGAGGTGTACTACGACGAAGACCTGACCGGGACGAACGGCTCGATCGTGCGCGAGCGCGGCCGCGATGGCTCCTTCATCGCGGGAGGCGCCTACGAGAAGGTCTCTGCGCAGGATGGCACCGACCTCGTGCTCACGCTCGATGTGAACATCCAAACCGCGGCAGAGCAGGCTATCGCCGATGCCGTCACGCGCTCCAGCGCGAAGAACGGCTCGATGATCGTGCTCGACCCCACCACGGGCGAGATCCTCGCGGCGTGCTCTTCGCCCACGTTCAATCCAACGGATCTGGCGAACACGAATGCAGCCGACATGAACCTGCGCATCGTCACCGATGCCTACGAACCGGGCTCAGTGTTCAAGACCGTCGTCTCGAGTATGGCGATCGATCTGGGGCTCATGACGCCCGATACGACGTTCACGGTTCCGGCGAAGGTGAAGGCCGGTGACGACTGGGTCACCGACGTCGATAATCGCGATTACCAGATGGAGATGACGCTCCGCGAGATCCTACGCCGCTCCTCGAACACGGGTATGGTGCTCGTAGGAAACGAGATCGGTGCCGACAATTTCGCCGAATACCTCGATCGTTACGGATTCGGTGAGTCGACGGGAATCGATTTTCCCGGCGAGGCAACGGGTATCGTGCGCGAGCGGGATGCGTATGACGGATCGAGCGTGCCGTCGATGTCCTTCGGCCAAGGCATCTCGCTGCCGCCCGTCGCGGTGGCGCGCGCTGTCGCCGCGATTGCCAACGGTGGCGTGGCATGCACCCCGCATTTCTTGAAGTCGCGCCACGGCGAGGCCATCGATTGGAGCGAGGGCGAGAAGCGCATCATCGAGGAGGAGACCGCGCAGGCCGTCACATCCATGATGGTGACGGTCGTGGACGAGGGAACCGGTTCGGGCGGTGCCATCGATGGCTACGACGTGGCGGGCAAGACCGGTACGGCCGAGCGCGCCGATGAGTCGGGCGGCTATGCGGAGGGCAAGTACATGGCGTCGTTTATGGCGTTCGCCCCGGCATCCGATCCGAAGGTGCTCGTCTACGCGACGCTCGACGATACGTCTTATCTTTCCTACATGGCATCTCCCGCCGTCAAGGAGGCGATGGAGCAAGCCCTCCAGATCCTCGGCGTGAAGCCCACGAGGTAGCGTATCACCCTAGGGACGGCTGAAATGTAGAATTACCCCAGCGACTTTTTTACATGGCTCTGTAAAAGAATCCTCAATAAGCACGTTGAGCCATGTAAAAAAGTCGCTGGGGTAATTCTACATTTCAGCCGTCCCCGAAGCCTATCCGGCTCTGAACCTCTTGTGCGTTCGGTACGGCGGGGCGCAGAGGAGCCTGTGGCTACGGTAGAATAGCCCGTTGACAAAACTCAACCAAGGGGAAGACATGGTACAGGTTCAGATTCAAGACATCCTTTCCATGGAGTGGCTTTCCGCGCCAGTGGCAACCCTCGTTGCGGGCGATCCCGCGCGCACCTGCTGCGGCTGCGTCATCGATTCGCGCCAGGTCGAGCCCGGTTCGATCTTCGTGGCGTTTCCCGGCGAGCGCGTCGACGGCAACGATTTCGCCCGTTCTGCCATCGAAGCCGGCGCCGCGTGCGTCGCGCTCACGCGCGTGCCCGAACCGGAGCTCATCTCGTGTGCCGAGGGCCGCGGCTGCGTTGTTCTTTCCATCGAGAGCGGTGAGGCGTTTCTGCTCGCGCTTGCACGTTTCTGGCGTGAGCGTCTGGGCTGCACCGTTGTGGGCGTGACCGGGTCGATCGGCAAGACTACGACGAAGGACATGCTCGCCCAGATCCTTTCCACCACCTATCGCGTCCATGCCACAGCGGGCAATTTCAACAATCTCATCGGCATGCCGCTCACCATCCTCTCGGCGCCCGAGGACACGCAGGTGCTCGTGCTCGAGATGGGCATGAACACGCGCGGCGAGATCGAGCAGCTCTCGCGCGCGGCGCGGCCGAACATCGCGGCGATCACGAAGATCGGCACCTCGCATATCGGCATGCTGGGCAGCCGCGAGAACATCGCACTCGCCAAGATGGAGATCACCTGCGGTATGCAGCCCATCCCGGAGGGCGCCGAGGTGGGGGAGCCCCATGCGGCGCCCGTGCTCGCGCTTCCCGCGGATGACGACTTCTTCCCCTTCTTGCTCGAACATATCGCCGACTACACGCCGGGAATCGAGCCCGTGCGGTGCGGCGCGCATGCGGGCTGCGACTACCAGCGGGGCGACATCGCCTTGGACGACGAGGGGCATCCGCACGTGAGCGTCGAGCTGCCGGGTTGCCGTTCGCTCGAGGTCGTGCTCTCCACGGTCGGTGCGCAGACGGTTTCGAACGCGGTGCTCGCCATCGCCGTGGCCGATAGGCTCGGGGTGGCTGGCGAGGATATCGTTCGCGCGCTCGGCGACCTCACCGTCACGGGGCGCCGTCAGGAGATTCGCCGCGCTGCCACCGGCGCGCGCGTCATCGACGATTCCTACAACGCGAGCCCCGAGTCCATGGCGGCTGCGCTCGATCTGCTCTGTCTCCTGCCCGCAACG
>CAJLVH010000081.1 GCA_905210055.1 uncultured Enorma sp.
CCGCAGGCGAGCCCGCCGTGGAGTTCGAAGACATCCACGTCGCCTATCGCAGCGTGAAGGGCGATCCGCACACGGTCTTCGACGGGCTGAACCTCACCATCCGTTCTGGCGAGAAGGTTGCGCTCGTGGGGTCGAACGGCGCCGGCAAGACGACGCTCATGAAGCTCATGTGTGGGCTGGTGAAACCGTCTGCCGGAGAGGTGCGCCTTGCCGGCACCGCCACGCGCTCGCTCAGTCCGGAGGACATCTCTGGTCTGATCTCGCTTGTCTACCAGAACCCCGAGCAGATGTTCATCAAGGACAGCGTCCGTGCCGATGTGGAGTTCGCCATGCGCTCCCGCGGCGTCGAGGGTTGGCAGGAGCGCGCGCAAGAGCTTATCGAGCGTTTCCGCCTGGCCGACCTTGCCGATCGCGACGGGCGCCTCATGTCGGGCGGCCAGATGCGCCGCGCGTCGCTTGCCATCGGCATCGCGCTCAACCCGCCGATCCTCTTGCTCGACGAGCCCACGGCGAACCTCGACATCGCCACGCGGCGCGAGATCGTCCGCACCATCAAAGACCTGCGCGGCATCACCGACACGGTGGTCATCGCGACGCACGATATGCAGCTCGTGTGCCAGTTCGCCGACCGCATGATCGTGCTCAACCAGGGCGAGGTTATCGGTGACGGCGCGCCGGAAGAGATCTTCGCGGATCGCGCCGTGGTGGAAGCGAGCGGCATCTGCCCGCCCGAGATCTACGCCATGGGTGCGGCGCTCAATCCGCGCGCAGCGTGCTTCGAGACCGAGGATTTCCTCATGTGTTTTGATGACTACCGTGCTCTTGCGCTTGCCGGCGCAGGGGAATTAGAGGGAGGCGAATCGTAGCATGCTCGAGAAGCTCTCGGAAAACATCGTGGACAAGGTGTCCATCGACTTTCTGCGCAACCAGGTGCTGAAAAACGCCTACGGCAACGATGACACGCCCATTGCCCAGCTCGACCCGCGTGTGCTCATCATCTGGTACCTGTTCTTCGGTATCGTGCCGTGGTTTTTGCACGATGTGACGACCCTGCTCTCGCTCTTCATCTTCTGCGTGGTCACCACCCGGCTCGCCCGGGTGGCACCGCTCGTGCTCTTCGTGTTCGCCATCGGCGTGTTTTCGCAGACGGGGTACCTGCTCATCGTGGCGATCTTCTTCAGCGGCAGCATCGACGCGCTTATCCCGCTGCTCGTTATGACGCTCAAGGTGTGCACCTGCTCGCTCGCGTCGGTCACGGTGTTCTCCGGCCTCGACCCGGACAAGCTCTCGAACGGCTTGCTGTGGTTCGGCTGTCCGGAGCGCTTGTCGTTCTCCATTTCGTTCGCCTATCGCATCCTGCCCATCATGTTCGAGGAGCTGCAGAACATTCTGCTCTCGTTCCGCCTGCGCGGCCAAGCGCCGGCGCACGACACGTTCATGGGCAAGGTTCGCTGGATTATCTACCAGGTGAAGACCATCGTGCAGTCGTTCTACCCGCTCATGCTCAACATGGCGAAGCGCTCGCGCACCACGGTCGAGGCGCTCGAGCTCAAGGGGTATCGCTACGCGTCCACCAACATGTCCGTGCTCAAGATCAAGCTATCGTCGCTTGCGATCGGCAAGAGCGACTTCGTATTCATCGGGGTTTCGGTCGCGTGGGCGGCCATGAGCTTCGCGCTGCCCTGCATCCTGGAGGCTTTCGTATGATCATCGATTTTCACACCCACGGTAAGCTTGCAAAGTATCTCAAGTTCTCGCCCGAGTACACCGATTGGCTCTTCGGCGAGGCGAAAGCCGCTGGTCTTGATGCGGTCTGCCTCACGGAGCACTTCAACACGCTCGGCTTCAGCACCGTGTACGCCGATATCGCCAACCGTTTCCCGCGCGAGGGCGATGCGTTCGACGTGAACGGGCTGTTGGTGTTTCCCGGCATGGAGGTCGACATTGCGGAAAGCGGGCATACGCTCGTGCTCGGCACCATGGAGGAGATTCTCGATTTCAACCATGCGCTCGAGCCGCATAAGGAGAAAGATGCGTTCCTGCCGCTTGCAGAGCTTGCGGCCGAAGTACGCGCTCGCGGCCTCTTCTTCGGCGCGGGTCATCCGTTCCGCGCGCCCGGGCATATTCCCGAGCAGACACCCGAGGCGCTCGCCGCTTTCGAGTTCGTCGATCTGAACGGTAAGGATCTGGCGCACGACTTCGAGGGCACCATCGCGAAGACCTATGCCCTCGCCGAGCGACTGGGCGTGCCCGTGGTATCGGGCAGCGACACGCATCAGGCGTTCCAGTACGGCTGCGTGACCACGCACCTCGACGAGCGGGTGACCACGGTGACGGAGCTGCGCGCGCAGGTGCTGGCAGGTGCGTACCACATCGAGTATGCGAGTGACCTCGCGTTTAAGGTGAAGACGGCGGGCATGCTCAAGCGCTCGCTCAAAGAGATCGACCGTTTAGGTGGCGATTACGTGCAGACGCTCATCGCCGGCGCAGAGTAGGGGCGCGCATGACCGATCCGTCGCTCTTCGCCTCGGGCGTGTCCTATACCCCGGCTGAAGAGCTCATCATGAACCACATCATCGAGAGCCCGCAGGAGTTTTTGCTTCAGTCCATCCAAGAGGTGGCACGCGGGCTCGGGGTTTCGGATGCCACCGTGTCGCGGTTCGCGCGGCATGCGGGCTTCGCAGATTTCAAGGCGCTGAAGGCCGCGGTCGCGGCGCGGTCTTTGGGGCCGGCGGATAAGATGAGCGCAAGCATCGACGGGGGAGCGGGCGATGTGCGGGCGTTTTTGCGCCAGCAGCGCGAGAATCTCGACCGCACGCTCGAAGGGCTTGACGTGGACGCGTTCGAGGCCGCTGTCGTTGCGCTTGCGAATGCTCGGCGCGTGCTGATTCACGGCAAGGGCGCTGCCGCGTGCGTGGCGGAGCTGCTGCGCTTCCGTCTGCGGCGCTATGGGCTCGCGGTGGAGCTTTTGCCAGCGGGTGGATCCGAGCTCATGGAAGGGCTCGTGCACGCGCGGGAGGGCGATGTGCTCGTGGCGTTCGGCTTTCAGCGCGTTCCCGCAGAGGATCAAGCGCTGCTCGATTTCGGAGCGAAGGCGGGCTGCACGACGCTCCTCTTCACCGACCGTATCGTGCGGAGCGGCGGAGGACCCGCGCCCGATATCGAGCTCTACACGTATCGTGGCGAGCCGCGCGCGTACCACTCGATGGCAAGCGCCGTTGCCTTGGTGGACGCGCTCGTAGTCGCGGTGGGCGCGCGCTTGGACGGCGGCGCGCTCGATGCGCTCGAGCAGCTGAAGGACCTCAAGCGGGCATACGCGCACCTCTTGCCCCGCTAGCACGTTGAGACATTAATGAGACATTAAGACAGAGACAATGTCTCACTGCTGGTGGTGAGACATTGTCTCTGTCTTAATGTCCCACACATCGGCATGCTCTGGGAGACAACGACTTCTGCACACCGCTGCGTAAAAAATCGCATTTTGTGCGCGCCGCCGGAAGAGACTTCATTACAATCTCTTCAGCACATACTGCACAGAGGGGATATACATGAAGCTCGACGAGCTTGAGATCGGCAAGGACGCGGTGATCGAATCGGTCGACTCGGACGATTCGTCGCTGCGGCAGCATATCTTCGACATGGGCCTCACGCCCGGCACCGAAGTCACCATGATGAAGTACGCTCCTATGGGCGATCCGCTCGAGATTCGCCTGCGCGGCTATGAGCTCACGCTGCGCAAGGTGGACGCCGCGCGCATCACACTTTCGGGCGTGCACGACGCGCACAACTGCCCGCGCAAGAACCCCGAGGCGAGCACTTCCGCGCACCCCGCGCTGGGCGAAGACGCTGTTCGTCCGCGTCGCGAGGGCGCGGCGCTGGCAGAGAACACGCCCTTGCGCTTTGCCCTCGCCGGCAACCAGAACTGTGGTAAGACGACTCTCTTCAACCAGCTCACCGGTTCCAACCAGCATGTGGGCAACTTTCCCGGCGTCACCGTGGATCGCAAGGACGGCCAGATCAAAGGGCACGCCAACGCGACCATCACGGACCTGCCCGGCATCTACTCGCTTTCGCCCTACACGAGCGAAGAGGTCGTGAGCCGCCAGTTCATCTTGGAAGAGCAGCCGGACGCGATTATCGACATCGTGGATGCCACGAACATCGAGCGCAACCTCTACCTCACGCTCCAGCTCATGGAGCTCGACCGCCCTATGGTGCTCGCGCTCAACATGATGGATGAGCTTACGAAAAACGGCGGCACGGTTGATGTGAACGCGCTCGAGGCGGCGCTCGGCATCCCGGTGGTGCCCATCTCCGCCGCGAAGAATGAGGGCATCGGCGAGCTTACCGAGCACGCGCTGCACGTGGCACGCTACCGTGAACATCCCGGCCGCGTGGACTTCTGCTCGCCCGATGGCGCGGACGGCGGCGCACTCCACCGCTGCATCCACGGCCTCATCCACCTCATCGCCGACCATGCGGAGGCCGCGCGCATTCCGGTGCGCTTCGCCGCGACGAAGCTCATCGAAGGTGACCGGCTCGTCATCGACGCGCTTGCCCTCGACCAGAACGAGCTCGACGCCGTGGAACACATCATCTCGCAGATGGAGGAGGAAGCCGGGCAGGATCGCATGGCAGCCCTGGCCGACATGCGCTTTAGCTTCATCGAGGAGGTGTGTGGCGCGAGCGTGGTGAAGCCGCATGAGAGCGTGGAGCACCTGCGCTCCGTTGCCGCGGACCGGATCCTTACCGGCAAGTACACCGCCATCCCGGTGTTTATCGGCATCATGGCTCTCGTGTTCTGGATCACGTTCGATGCGGTGGGGCAGCGCCTTTCCGACCTGCTTGAGATGGGTATCGCGGCGTTTACCGCGGCGGTGGATCAAGCGCTTACGGCGTTCGGGCTCAACCCCGTGGTGCATTCGCTCGTTATCGACGGCATCTTCGCTGGCGTGGGCAGCGTGCTCTCGTTCTTGCCGATCATCGTAGTGCTGTTTCTGCTGCTTTCGATTCTCGAGGACTCCGGATACATGGCGCGCGTGGCGTTCGTCATGGACAAGATCCTGCGCAAGCTGGGACTTTCCGGCAGGAGCTTCGTGCCCATGCTCATCGGCTTCGGGTGCAGCGTGCCGGCTATCATGGCGACGCGCACCCTGCCCTCCGAGCACGACCGCAAGATGACGGTCATGCTCACGCCGTTCATGAGCTGCTCAGCGAAGCTGCCGGTGTACGCGCTCTTCTCTGCGGCGTTCTTCCCGGAGCACGCGGCGCTCGTCATGATCTCGCTGTACATCATGGGCATGGTCGTGGGCGTGCTCGTGGCGCTTGTGCTCAAGGGAACGGCGTTCAAAGGCGACCCGGTGCCGTTCGTGATGGAGTTGCCCAACTACCGCCTGCCGAGTGCGAAGACGACGCTGCGTCTCGCATGGGACAAGGCGAAGGGCTTCGCGACCAAGGCGTTCACCATCATCTTCGTCGCGAGCGTGGTGATCTGGTTCCTGCAGACGTTCGACATTCGCTTCAACCTGGTGAGCGACCAGGCGCAGAGCATGCTTGCGGGGCTCGGCGCGCTCGTGGCGCCGCTGTTTGCGCCGCTCGGCTTCGGTAGCTGGATCGCGGCTGCCGCCGTGGTGGCGGGCTTCGGCGCGAAGGAGAACGTCGCGGCGACGCTCACGGTGCTCATGGGCGGTTCCGTGGCCGCACTTTCGACGCTCTTCACGCCGCTCACCGCGTATACCTTCCTCACGTTTATCCTGCTCTACACGCCGTGCGTCGCGGCGGTTTCTGCCGTGCGCAACGAGCTTGGCACGCGCATGATGTTCGCCGTGGTGCTCATGCAGTGCGGTGTCGCGTGGATCGTGGCCTTTGCCGTGCATGCTACGGGGCTGCTGCTCGGGCTGGCGTAGCGCACCTGACATTGGGGACAGTCCCCAATGTCATGACAAAAGGGACAGGCCTTTGCGGCGCGCGGTGCTGGCATGGACAGACTGCTCAAATGGACAGACAGCTCAAACTAGAGAATTTCCGACACTTTAGCCTGTAATCGGCCTGTTTTGTGTCGGAAATTCTCTGTTTTATGATGTGATGCACGGCAGTGAGGTAACTCGGCACCAACCTTGCCTCGCAGGCACAGCGTCCCGGCCGGAGCCTTAACTACACCATCTCGATCTGGCAGCTGCGCATGGTGGCGAGGGCGGCCTCATGCGCCTCGGGTGTGACGCCGGCGCAGAGCGCAGGAGCAACCTTCACCGGCACCTCCGGCAGCGCGGCTTTGATGAGCAGCGCATTCGAGACGACGCAGATGTCGGTGCACACGCCGACGAGCTCGATGGACTCGATAGGTTCTTCGGCGTTGCGTTGCACGAGGTAGTGAGCGAGCTCGGTTGAGCCGAAGGTCGGTTTCTCGAAGATGCGCGCGTCGCGTTCGCGCTGGAGCTCGGCGAGCGCGGGGATAAGCTCCCAGCCCGGGGTGCCCTTGATGCAGTGGGGGACGGGCAAGTTCGCGCCTTCCTGCGTTTCGAGGTAGTTTTCGCCGTGCGTGTCGAGCGTGAAAAGGAGCTCTCCGTCGAAGGCGCGGACGGCATCGACGAACGCCGGCGCGATTGCCTGCGCCTCGGGCGTGCCGAGGGCGCCGTCGACGAAGTCGTTCTGCATATCGATTACGATCAGATACCGGCTGGCCATGGTTCCTCCTCGGGGACGGGCGTGCATAATGGTGGCAGCGGGGAGCGCCTTGCCTGGCCTGACTCATTTGGGGACGGGGTCCAATGAGTCATTTCGGGACACGGGATGCTCCTTGTTTGACGGGCGACCTCGCCCTATAGGCAAGATTATGCACCAGTGCGCATGGAGGGGGTACGGGATGACTTCGGATTACCAGCATATTTCCCATGGTTTCGAGCCGGTGTTCGACGGTCGGTCGCGCGTGCTCGTGCTCGGTTCGTTCCCCTCGGTGCTCTCGCGCGAGAACGCGTTCTATTACGGCAACCCGCAGAACCGGTTCTGGCGGGTTATCGCTGCCTGCGTGGGAGAGCCGGTGCCGCCGAACGAGGGCGAGCCACTGGCGGGCGAGGCGCGTCCGGCGACGCTCGAGGAATCGATCGAAGCGAAACGCGCCCTTCTGCTGCGTCATCGCATCGCGCTGTGGGATGTGATTGAAAGCTGCGACATCAAAGGCTCGTCCGATGCGAGCATCAAGAACGTGGTTCCGGCGCGTATCGAGTGGGTGACCAGTGCCGCTCCGGTGCAGGCGGTGGTGTGCAACGGCGGTACCGCAGGACGGCTTTACAAGCGCTACCTGCAAAAACGCGTGGGGATCGAGGCGGTGGTGCTCCCCTCGACGAGCCCGGCGAATGCCGCGTGGTCGCTCGAGCGGCTTGTTGCACGTTGGGGCGAGGCGCTCCGACCGTTGCTTGTCCTGAAGTAATCGGCTCGCGTCCGGTGCCAGATCATCGCGCTTGGCAGCGATTGCCGCCGAGCGTGGTTCGTTATCGCATGCGACTCGCGATGGCGCGCCAGAGGGGGTGCGGCGAGGCAACGAGGACGTTCGACGTGTTTGCGCGTTCCGGGTCGACCCCAAGCAGTTCATCGAGTTCATCTAACGCGCAGCTCATGCGTACCGCCGCCACGAGCCGGTCGATGGCGCGCGCGACGGGGCGCCGCCACATGCCCAGGCGCGGCGCCCGCATGAGGCGCGGGACAAGGCGGGCGTCGGTTACCACGACGGCTCCGCTCCAGCGTGCGTCAACTTGCTGGCAGGCGCGCGCGGCTTCGCACGCGGTGGCGGTATCCTCGCTGCTACAAGAATCGCAGATGATGGCGTAGAAACGTGCCGTTGGGTTGAGTGCGTTTGAGCTTGCCAGGGCGTGGAGCACATCGGCAAGGGGCGCGCAATCTGCCGGCGATGCGACCTCGTGTGCAAGCACGATCGTGTCGCAGCTGGTCATGTCGCAAGTTTCGCTCTCGCATTCCGGCCGCTCGAGAATGCGAGGCGAGCCGTTGGGGGTGCACTCCGCCCGAACGAAGACAGGGCAGCGCGACTCCTCGGATGCATAGGCAGAAAGACGCGTGTAGGCACGGAGTGCGTCGTGAAAATCGCTCAAGAGGAGGTCGGCGGTGCTGTTGCCGGCATTGCTGGCGGCGCTGCTTGACGCCGTGCGCACCAGAGCCATGCGGCGGG
>CAJLVH010000082.1 GCA_905210055.1 uncultured Enorma sp.
GGGGACGGGGGTTATTGGCTGGGCGGCGGCGGGCGCTGGCTGAAGCGGCGATCCCGCGTGGTCACATGTGGCCGAAAAAGAGGATTTCACCAAGAGCAGGGTGCTTGCGCCTGCGGGCTCGGGCATAATACAGCCTGTTGACCAATAAGAAAGGGGTACCTTCGCATGGGCGAGGCACGGAGCATCCTGTTTTTTGACGTGGATGGAACCATCATCTGGCATAAGCCGGGCGGCGACGTTGCGGAAACCGTTGCGAACGCGCGCCCGAGCGAGGCTGTGACGCAGGCCTTCCACGAGCTGCGCAAGCGCGGTCATCTGGCGTTTATCTGCACGGGCAGGCCGCTCGCGCTCATTGCCGAGTCGCTGCTAGCGCTCGAGTCGTTGTTGTACTCGTGCAGCTCATCCACGATGAGGCCGTCGAGCCTGCCCACACGGTGCGCGTGCTGGGGTGCGCGGAGTCGTGTGGCATTCCGGTGCTGCTGGAAGCGACAGCCGGAGACGTAGCGTATGCCGTCAACGGTGCGACGTACGGCGAGGGCGCGGCGGAGCTGGTCGTGCACTCGGTGGACGAACTGCGCGCGCACACGGATATGCGGTTCACGAAATTCGTCACGTACACGAGCGACCTCGAGGCACTGAAGAGCGTCGACCCGGCGTTTTTCGACGCGAACTTCGACTTCTTCGATCTGGGTCTGGGAATTTGCGAGTTCACTGCGAAGGGCGTGGACAAGGGCTACGGCGTGCGGCGCGCGCTCGAAAGCCTGGGCTGTGGCATTGAAGGCACGTTCGCGTTCGGCGACTCCCTGCCGATGGCCGGTGCCGTGGAGACGTTCGTCGCGATGGGCAACGCCATGCCCGCGGTGAAGGCGCGCGCCGCCTACGTGACGAGCTCCGTGCAAGATGACGGCGTGGTGAGCGCGCTCGAGCATTTCGGCTTGATATAGCGGAGCGACGCGGCACCGTGATGGCGGCGACGCCGCGTTGCTGTTGCTGTGCCGCCATTGCGTAAGCGTACGAAAACGCCCCTGCAAGGGTGATCCTTGCAGGGGCGCGTCGTTACAGCGGCGTTCTTCGGCTGCTCGACCTACTCGAGCTCGAACGCTCCTGTGTAGAGCTGGTAGTACACGCCGCGCTTCGCGATGAGCTCGTCGTGGCTACCGCGCTCGATGATGCGGCCGTGATCGAGTACGATGATCGCGTCGGAGTTGCGTACGGTGGAGAGGCGGTGCGCGATAACGAACGTGGTGCGCCCGTTCATGAGCGCATCCATGCCCTTCTGCACAATCGCCTCGGTGCGCGTGTCGATGGACGATGTCGCCTCGTCGAGGATCATGACCGGCGGATCCGCCACCGCGGCGCGCGAGATCGAGAGCAGCTGGCGCTGACCCTGGGAGAGGTTCGAACCGTTGTCCGTGAGCATGGTGTTGTAGCCCTCGGGCAGGCGCTCGATGAAGCCGTGCGCGCCGGCGAGCTTCGCGGCGGCGATGCACTCCTCGTCCGTGGCGTCGAGGCGACCGTAGCGGATGTTGTCCATCACGGTGCCGGTGAACAGGTTCACGTCCTGCAGCACCATGCCGAGCGAACGACGCAGGTCGTCCTTCTTAATCTTGTTGATGTTGATGCCGTCGTAGCGGATCTTGCCGTCGGCGATGTCGTAGAAACGGTTGATGAGGTTCGTGATCGTGGTCTTGCCCGCGCCGGTGGCGCCCACGAACGCGATCTTTTGGCCGGGTTCCGCCCACACGCTTACATCGTGCAGCACGGTGTGCCCGGGCTCGTAGCCGAAGTCCACGTGGTTCAGGCGCACGTCGCCCTGAAGCGGCACGAGCTCAACGCTGCCGTCGTGATGCGGCCACTTCCATGCCCAGCGGCCGGTGCGCTTGTTGCACTCCACGAGCTCGCCGTCCTGCATGCGGGTGTTCACGAGCGTCACGTAGCCCTCATCGGCTTCGGGCTCCTCGTCGAGCAGCTCGAAGATGCGCTCGGCGCCGGCGAGGCCCATGACTACCGCGTTAATTTGCTGTGAGATCTGGCCGATCTGGCCGGCGAACTGCTTGGTCATGTTGAGGAACGGCACCGTGACCGCGATGGAGAAGGCGAGGCCGGAAATCGAGAGGTTCGGCACGCCGAGCTCGATGAACACGCCTCCCATGAGCGCCACGATGACGTACATGAGGTTGCCGAGGTTCATGAGGATGGGGCCGAGCGTGTTGGAGTACATGTTCGCCGCGCGCGCCGCCTGGAAAAGCGCCTCGTTGCGCACGTCGAAGTCATCTTGCGCCGCATCCTCGTGGCAGAAGACCTTCACGACGCGCTGGCCGTTCATGATCTCTTCCACATGGCCCTCGACGATGCCGATCTCGCGCTGCTGCGCCACGAAGTTCTTCGCAGAGCGGCCGCCGAGCTGCTTGGTCACATACGACATGAACAGCACGCCCGCCACGATGATGATGCACATCCACACGCTGTAGTACAGCATGACGCAGATCACGGAGATGCAGGTCACGATCGTGAGCGTGATGTTCGGCAGCGACTGGCCGATCATCTGGCGCAGCGCGTCGATGTCGTTGGTGTAGTGGCTCATGATGTCGCCGCGCTGATGCGTGTCGAAGAAGCGGATGGGAAGATCCTGCATGTGGTCGAAGACCTTCTCGCGGAACTTCTCGAGTGAGCCCTGCGTGACGACGGCCATAATGCGGTTCCACGTGAAGCTGAGCGTGAGCGACACGGCGTAGATGCAGATGAGCGTGAGCACGATGGAGCGGATGGGGCCGGATGCGCTCGCCCAGTCGCCGGATTCCCACGTGGCGGTCACAACCTCGAGGGCACGCTGCATGAAGGTTGCGGGCAGCGCCGAGAGGATGGAGTTGGTCACCAAGCAGCAGAAGACGAGCGGCAGCAGCTTGGGATAGAACGAGAACAGGGTGCGCAAGAGGCGGATGAGCGTCTTACCCTTGCCGCCCTTGGGCTTCACCGGAGCCTTGCTACGGCCAGCGACGTTCTGACGGTTGGCCTCGTATTGTTCGCGTGCGTCGTTAGCGGGCATCGGCGGCACCTCCTTCCTGGGTCGCGACATCTTGGGAGGGAGCCTCCGCGGGTGCGGACGCGGCCTCGGCATCTTCCTCGCTCATGCGGTTCTGGCTCTGGTAGGTGTCGCGGTAGATGTCGCAGGTCTGCATGAGCTCGTCGTGCGTGCCCAGGCCGGCGATATGACCGTTGTCGAGCACGAGGATGCGGTCCGCATGCTCCACGGAGCTCGTGCGCTGCGCGATGATGATCTTCGTGGTCTCGGGCAGGTACTGCGCCAGGCCCTCGCGGATGAGCGCGTCGGTCTTGGTGTCCACGGCGCTCGTCGAGTCGTCGAGGATGAGCACCTTCGGGTGCTTCAGCAGCGCGCGGGCGATGCACAGGCGCTGCTTCTGACCGCCGGAGACGTTCGTGCCGCCCTGTTCGATGTATGTGTCGTACTTCTTGGGGAAGCCCTGGACGAACTCATCGGCCTGCGCGAGTTCGCACACTTCCTTGATCTCGTCGTCCGTGGCGTCTTCCTTGCCCCAGCGCAGGTTTTCCTTGATGGTGCCGGAGAACAGCACGTTTTTCTGCAGCACCACAGCGACGTTGTTGCGCAGGTACTCGAGATCGTAGTCGCGCACGTCCACGCCGCCGACGCGCACGGAGCCCTCCGTCACATCGTACAGGCGGCTAATGAGGTTCACGAGCGAGGTCTTCGCCGAACCGGTGCCGCCCATGATGCCGATGGTCTCGCCGCTCTTGATGTGCAGGTCGATCTCGGCGAGCGCGCGGTGCTCGGCTTTCTCGGAATACTTGAACGTCACGTTGTCGAAGTCGATCGAGCCGTCCTTCATATAGGTGACCGGGTGCTCCGGGTTCTTGATGGTGGGCTCGGTCTCAATGACCTCCACGATACGCTCGGCGCTCTCCTGCGCCATGGTGATCATGGCGAAGACCATCGACACCATCATGAGCGCCATGAGGATCATGAAGCCGTAGGTGGTGAGGGCGCTGAACTGGCCGACGTTCATGAGGGCGCCCTGGCTGGAGATGATGAGGTAGCTGCCGAACTGGATGACGATGACGAACACCGCATTCACCGAGAAGTTCATCATGGGGTTGTTGAGGGCGAGGATCTTCTCGGCGCGGGTGAAGTCGGCGCACACGTCTTGCGCAGCGCGGCCGAACTTCTGCTTCTCATACTCCTGGCGCACGTAGCTCTTCACGTCGCGCATGCCGGTGACGTTCTCCTCGATGGACTCGTTGAGCGCGTCGTACTTGCGGAACACAGCGCGGAAGATGGGGTGCACGGTGCGCACGACCTTGAAGAGGCCGAAGCCCAGCAGCGGAACGATGATCACGAACACGGCGGCCAAGGGGCCGGCCATGATGAAGGCCATGACGATGCCGCAGATGAGCAGCATCGGGCAGCGCACAGCGGTGCGGATGATCATCATGTAGGCGAGCTGCACGTTCGTGACGTCCGTGGTGAGGCGCGTGACAAGCGAGGAGCTCGAGAACTGGTCGATGTTGGCGAAGCTGAAGCGCTGGACCGCAGCGAAGACGTCGTGGCGCAGATTCTTCGCGAAGCCGCAGCTCGCCTGGCTGCAGGTGATGCCCGCGCCGATGCCGAACGCCAGCGACGCGAGTGCCATGCCCACGAGCACGCCGGCGTATGGCAAGAGCTGCCCCAGCGTCGCGCCGGCCTGGATGGCGTTGATGAGCTTTGCCGTCACGAAGGGGATGGCCACCTCCATAACGACTTCGCCGAGCACGATGATCGGCGTCGCCACGGCGGCACGCCGGTACTCGCGGATGCTTGCCATGAGCGTTTTGATCATGCAAGTTCCTCCCAACGGTTACGGATCTTTTCGAGTAGGGCGATGAACTCGTCTTGTTCCTCATCGGTTAGGTTCGAGAATGCCTGCTCACGGAAGCTTCTGCGCGCCTCGATGGCACGCTGGGCCTCCTGCATCCCCGCTTCGGTGAGGCGGACGGTGAGGGCACGGCGATCGCGTGGGTCGCGCGTGCGCTCGATGAGGCCGGCAGCTTCGATTTTCGCGAGGATCTCGGAGAGCGAGCCCGCTTTGAGTTCGAACTGGCCGCCGAGTTCGAGTTGCGACATGCTGCCACCGGCGCGGTGGAGTTTGCACAGGATGGGCTCGCGACCAGAACGGCCGCCGCCGTGGAAGTGCAGGTAGTGGCCGCAGTAGCCAAGACCACGCAGGATGCGCTCCGCGCGCGACGGCTCTCCTGCTTCCGTGCCTGCGGCCGAGGCGGGATGCTCGGCGGATTCAGCGCGGCTTGCAGAATCGGGCTGCTCGGCTGTGGTGCCGCTATACTCCCGGTCGCCCTCTTCGGCGGGCTGCTCATCAGGCAGATGATTTCCCATGGAGTTCGTAACCTCCTTCAATCGTATAGGTACCTAATTATTAATTTGCGCCTGAATAGGCTACTACTGGGCGTATAGATGTCAAGGTACCAAAGTAATAATTTCGCATTCATTTCATTCCGTGAGCTCAGTCATGCATTTCCAGCTCCTTGGCTCGCGAATCGTTACGTGCTAAAAATGCCGAAACCGTCACGAAGGCGAGTGAATTCATGTCTTCGTGACGGTTTGGGCAATTTTTAGCAACGAGGATGGTTAAAGGTTGGGAAGGAGCCCGTGATGGCGCGCGAATTTGTTACGATGGCCCCAGCAAAACACGCAGGCGACAACACGGAATTGAGGAGCAGCATGATCAACGAGACGATGTACGCGCGTGGGGCGGAGAGCTCTGTCATCCGCGAGATTTTCAGCTACGCGAACGAGCGCAAGGCGCAGATTGGCGAGGAGAACGTGTTCGACTTCAGCCTCGGGAACCCGAGCGTGCCGGCACCGGACGCCGTCCGCGCAAGCATCGAGCGCTCGCTCGCCCTGCCACCGGAGCAGCTCCATGGATATACGCCGGCGCCCGGTCTCCCTGCGGCGCGCCAGGCGGTGGCGGATTCGCTGAACAGGCGTTTCGGCACCTCCTACGGCTTGGCAGATATTTTCATGACGGTGGGCGCCGCGGCGTCGGTGTCGTGCGCGCTCCATGCGATTACGTGCCCGGGCGAGGAGGTCATCGTCATCGCGCCGTACTTCCCGGAGTACCGCGTGTGGATCGAGACGGCCGGTGCCACCTGCGTGGAAGTGCCGGCAAGCCCCGAGACGTTCCAAATCGACGTTGCGGCGGTCGCCGCGGCCATCACACCGCGCACGGCGGCCGTCATCATCGATTCGCCGAACAATCCCACCGGCGTGGTTTATCCGCGCGAGAATCTCGAGGCGCTTGCCGCGGCGCTTGAGACGGCCAATGCCCGGCGCGAGGAGGGGCTCGGCCATGCGCAGCCCATCGTCCTCATCTCCGACGAGCCGTACCGCGAGATCACGTATGGCGCGGAGGTGCCGTGGGTACCGAGCCTCTATGAGCACACGATCGTGTGCTATTCGTACAGCAAATCGTTGTCGCTGCCTGGCGAGCGTATCGGCTGGGTGCTTGTACCGCAGGTGTGCGAGGGCGCGCGCCGTGTCATGTGTGCCGTGGCGGGCGCTGCGCGGTGCCTGGGCTTCGTGTGCGCGCCGGCGCTGTTCCAGCGCGTGATTATCGACTGCGTGGACGAGCCTTCGGATGTCGAGGCATACGCGCGCAACCGCGACATGCTCTGCAGCGCGCTCAAACGCTTCGGTTACACCTACGTCGAGCCGGACGGTGCCTTCTACCTGTGGGTTCGCTCGCCCGATCCGGACGCGGAGGCGTTTTGCGAACGTGCTCGCACCTACGAGCTCCTGCCCGTGCCGTCCAATAGCTTCGGTGTCACAGGATGGCTGCGCGTGGGTTATTGCGTGGCGGCCGAGGTCATCGAGCGCTCGCTGCCCGCATGGGAGCGTCTGGCGGAGGAATACGGGCTGCTGGTACGATAGCCGAGCAGGTGGCATGCGAGGACGGCGAGATGGCGTAAACCAAGCGGCATAATGTAAGACTACATCGGGGGTCATGGCACCTAGCGCCATTCGTGCGCCGGGCCTGCCCCCGAATAGCGCCTCATGCGGCTTCTACGAAGTATGCGTTTCAGGCCGGTTTTCCCGGAAACCCGCGGCATAATGGCATAAAGCGTGGACGCTGCGCGCGGCTGGTACGCTGCAGTTCGGCATCGTCGCGAGGGGGACGACACATGGCACTCAGCATCAAAACCGATATCCATACGCATACGCTGTTCTCGCGCCATGCGTATTCGACACTGGCGGAGAACGTGGCCGCCGCTCGTGCAGCGGGGCTTGAGCTTCTGGGCTCCTCGGATCACGTGAGCACGATGCTGTTCCCGGAGCCGCACCTGCGCAACTTCCAGTTCTTCACCAATCAGATCATCTGGCCACGCACGTGGGACGGGGTCACGCTGCTTCGCGCCGCCGAGGTGGATATTGTCTCCATCGAAGGCAGGCTTTTCGGCCAGGGTGTCACATGTGCCAACAACATCACGACCGAAAGCTGCTCGCATGGCGATACGCTCTTTCACCGTATCACGCGCCAGCTCGATTATCTGGTTGCGAGCGTACACGACCGCGCATTCGCGTGCGATGCTTCGGTTGCTCAGGCGACCGAGATGTACTTGAAGGTTCTCGCCGAACCGCGGGTGTTCGTGCTCGGCCACACGGGTCGCGCGGGCGTTCCGTTCGACATCGACACGGTGCTCGCGGCTGCCAAGGAGCGCCATAAGCTCATCGAGATCAACGAGCACAGCATCGAGGGCGATCGCGAGGGATCCACGTTCGACGTGTGCCGTCGCATCGCGGAGCGCTGTGCCGAGCTCGGTGTGGGCATTTCCGTTTCGAGCGATGCCCACATGGCGTATCAGATCGGGCAATTCCCCAGCGTGAAGGCCATGCTCGAGGAAATCCACTTTCCCCAGGAGCTCATCATGAACCGCGACCGCGAAACGATGCTCGCGACGCTTGCCGCGTCGGGCGTTTGCGACCTGAGAGATCTTGCGCATGTGAATGCGGAAGGGCAGGCGAAGGCGGTGGAACGGGAGCACCGTGCGTAGCAGGGCCACCATAGCCGCCCTGTTGCGGGCGGCGCTCGTCCGCGTGCCGGCGGTGATCGCGGTCGTGTTGACGACGA
>CAJLVH010000083.1 GCA_905210055.1 uncultured Enorma sp.
CTCTACGCTCCCGCCGGCGTCCGTCATTGTGGTGCACGACCTCACCCCGTCCATGACCGCGACGATCGACAAGGACAACGTTGCCGGCATCGTGACCGAGGTGGGCGGCCGCACCTCCCACTCCGCGATCATCGCGCGCGCCCTCGAGATTCCGGCCGTCCTCTCGGTCGTGAACAGCTGCGCCGCCATGCGTCCGGGTGCCACGGCGATCGTCGACGGCACGCACGGCCAGGTCATCCTCGACCCGGACGAGGCCACGCTCGCCGACTACACCGCCAAGGCCGAGGCCATGGCTGCCGACAAGGCCGCCCTCGAGGCGTTCCGCGGTGTTGAGACCGCCACGGCCGACGGCATCAAGAAGGTGCTCGCGGTGAACATCGGCGGCCCCGGCGACGTGCCTGCAGCGCTCGAGCACGACGGCGAGGCGATCGGCCTCTTCCGCACCGAGTTCCTCTTCATGGATGCGACGTCGCTTCCCAGCGAGGACGAGCAGTTCCAGGCGTATCAGAACGTGGCACTTGCGCTCAAGGGTGCCTCGGTGATCATCCGCACGCTCGACGTGGGCGGCGACAAGGAGATCCCGTATCTCAAGCTCCAGAAGGAAGACAACCCCTTCATGGGCTACCGTGCCGTGCGCTACTGCCTCGATAACCCGGACGAGTACAAGGTGCAGCTCCGCGCCCTCCTGCGCGCGAGCGCGTTCGGCGACATCAAGATCATGGTGCCGCTCGTCACCTGCCTGGAGGAGCTCCGCCAGGTGAAGGCGCTCGTTGAGGAGTGCAAGGCCGAGCTTCGCGCCGAGGGCGTGGACTTCAACGAGAACATTGAAGTCGGCGTCATGATGGAGACGGCCGCTGCCGCCAACATCGCCGACGACCTCGCCGAGGAGGCCGCGTTCTTCTCCATTGGCACGAACGACCTCACCGGCTACACCATGGCGTCCGACCGCGGCAACGACAAGGTGTCCTACCTCTACAGCTGGTACTACCCGGCGGTGTTGCGCGCCATCAAGAACATCATCGTCGAGGGCGTGAAGAAGGACATCATGGTGGGCATGTGCGGCGAGGCCGCTGCCGACCCGCTGCTCACGCCGCTGCTCATCAGCTGGGGCATGGAGGAGTTCTCCGTCTCCGCGCCGAGCGTCCTGCGCACCCGCAAGGCCATCTCCCAGTGGACGAAGGCCGACGCCGACGCCCTCGAGGAGCAGGTCATGCAGCTCAAGACCGCCGACGAGGTCAAGGCTGCGCTCGAGGAGGCCGCGCGCAAGTAGGCTGTCCGGCCTAAGCGCGCTTCCCGTTAGGGAACCGTAAGCTTTTGGCTATCGCTTGCATTCACTGCATGGCGCGACTATGCTTGCGCCATGCAGTTTCTTGTGAAAGGAAGGTGGCTGCTCGTGTTCTATACGCTAACCGCCAACCCCGCCGTTGACATGACGGTGATGTGCTCGCCGCTCATCCCCAACGAGAACGTCCGCTCGCATTCCGCTGGCTACACCGCCAACGGCAAGGGTCTCGACGTCTCGTTCGCGCTTAAGAAGTTCGGCGTCGACTCCGTCGCGCTCGGCTTCTTCGCCGGCTTCACCGGCAAGTACGTCGTCGAGGAGACCATGAACACCGGATGCCTCTGCCGCCCGGTGTGGATCGACGGCGTCACGCGCATCAACTCCTATTTCAACGACGGCGAGAACGAGTACGGTATCCTGAACCCCGGTCCTGAGCTCACGCCCCAGGGCGAGCAGGAGCTGTACAAGATCCTCGACACCACGGGCGACCTCGAGTGCCTCGTCGTGTCCGGCTCGCTGCCGCGCAAGGCGTCGAAGGACTTCCTCGATCAGGTCGTCGCCCACTCGCAGGCGCGCGGCGCCGACGTGGTGCTCGACCTCTCGAGCGACAAGCTCAAGGACCTGTGTGCCACGCATCCGCTGCTCATCAAGCCGAACCACCACGAGATGCGCGAGATCTTCGGCGTGCAGATCGACACGGACGACGATGCCCGCCGCGCGCTCGCGCTCGCTCACGAGGCCGGTGTGCAGAACGTGCTGCTTACCATGGGTAGCCGTGGCAGTGCCTACTTCTCGAACGGCGAGGACATCTGGTACGCGAAGCGCGACTTCAACATCAAGCTCGTGTCTTCCGTGTGCGCCGGCGACTGCACGCTCGCCGCGTTCCTGCTCAAGTGGTACCACGACCGCGACAACGTGGAGGAGGCGCTCAAGCTCGCGATGGCGACCGGCGCCAACGTTGCCGAGAGCGTCGGCCTGGGCGACTTCGGCCACGTGGACGAGTACAGCCGCCGCGTGACAGTGCGCAAGCTCTAGGCTTCAGCTGAATCTGCGTTTTGAGCCCTCGTGCCTGGCACGGGGGCTTTTTCATGTTTGAGCGTCGTGCGCGGGGTGCTTGTTTCGGTGCCTGAGGATGAAGATGTATCCGTTAGCGACCCTTCAAACGGATTAGTTTGCATCATAAGCGCTCGATTGGCCGCGGAGGGTTCGCCCGGAGAGGCCATCCACGCCTTGCGCATACGGCGCGATCCGCTCGGCTCATGGTAAGCTAGGAGCGATTGAAGAAGGCTGCAGTCGCTCGAGCGGGAAAGGAGGGGCGATGGAGGCTGTCGATGCGAAGCGCGCTGCCGTCGCGCCTCCCGCGCTGAACGGAACGCGTCCCACTCAGGCCGCGCTCCGTGTGCTCAGCGTGCTCGAAGGTGCGGGGCTCGAGGCGTGGATCGTGGGCGGATGGGTGCGCGATGCGCTCCTGGGTGCGCCGAACCACGATATCGACGTGTGCTGTTCCGGCCTGTGGCAGGAGAGTGCCCGGGCGCTCAGAGCGTCTGGCATCGACGTAGTGGAATCGGGTACGAAATTCGGCGGCATCACGGCGATTGCAGACGGCGAGCGCATCGAGGTCACGACGTATCGCCTGGACGGCTTCTACACTGATGGGCGTCATCCGGAAAGCGTGGAGCGGGCGGCGAGTGTTGAGGAGGACCTTGCGCGTCGGGACTTCACCGTGAATGCGATGGCGTGGCACCCCGCGCGCGGTCTGCTCGATTGCTTCGACGGCGCGGGCGACCTTGAACGCCGGGAGATTCGCGCGGTGGGGGAGCCGCAGCGGCGCTTTGAAGAGGACGCCCTGCGTATGCTCCGTGCCGTGCGCTTCGCGTGTCGGCTCGACTTCACCATAGAACCTGCGACGGCTGCGGCTCTGGCGAGTTGTGCCCCGCTCCTCGATGCCGTGGCGCGCGAGCGCGTGGGCTGGGAGCTCGAGGGAATCTTGGCGACGGGACGCGCCGGCGGCGCGCTCGTGCGCTATCCCGAGATCATGTGCGCTGCCATCCCGGAGCTCGCGCTGTGCCGGGGATTCGGCCAGCACAGCCGCTACCACGTATACGATGTGTACGAGCACACGGCGCGCGTGCTTTCGGTCGCGGGCGAGGAGGCACGCGGCCGTGGTGCCGCGGCAGGGCCTTCACCCTCGCTCATGTGGGCCGCGCTTTTGCATGACGTGGAAAAGCCTTCCTGCTTCACGCTTGACGAGCGCGGAAACGGCCACTTCTATGGGCATCCGGAGCTCAGCGCCAAGACGGCGCGCGTCGTGATGGAGCGGCTTTCGTGTCCGAAGGAGCTTGTGCGCGATGCCTGCTTGCTCATTCGCTACCACGACCGTCCACTTGAGGCCGAGCGTCGCAGCCTTCTGCGCATGATGAGCTGCCTTGCGGGGGCGGGCGTCGATACGATTCGTCTCATGAATGAGCTGTTCGACCTCAAGCGCGCCGATACCTTCGGCAAGGCTCCCTCGTGCTTCTATTATGTCGAAGAGATCGAGCGCATGCGCGAGATGGTGCGTGAGCTCGTGGCGACGGGCGAGGCGTATAGCCTGTCTACCCTCGATTTGGGCGGGCGCGATCTCATCGCGGCGGGAGTGAAGCCGGGCAAGCAAGTGGGCGATCTGCTGCAACGCGCGCTCGATGCCGCAATCGACGGTGCCGTCTCCAACGACCGCTCCGCCCTCCTAGCGTATCTCAACCTGTAATGTCCCAAAAAGGGACAGGTGCATTTTGGGACAGGAGATGTCAAATAACCCCTGGGGTAATTTGACATCTCCCGGAACCCAGACGCTCCTGGGGTAATTTGACATCTCCCGGCAGGTTCCGTACCACGCCGCCGGGTAACACTTTTGACCCCGTCCCCAAAGTGTTGCTATCATCCTATCGGTAACACGAATCTGGCAATTCGTAACACTGGATGGATGGAATGGAACATCAGGTCGATACGCGTATTCTCACGCGTCGGGAACTCATCACGGCGGGCTGCGCGCTTGTGGGCACGGCCGCCCTTGCCGGTTGCGCAGGGGAGCAAGGGCAAGCGGCAAGCGGCTCCTTCGGCAGCGGCTCAAACAGCGAGGTAGACCCGGCGCGCCAGGTCGTCATCGCCATGAACACCTCGAGCGAGCCTGCAGCGGGTTTCGATCCGCTGGTGTCCTGGGGCTGCGGCGAGCATGTGCATGAGCCGCTCATCCAGTCGACGCTCATCACGACCGATGAAAACCTTGCGTTCCAAGGCGACCTTGCAACGGAATGGCTTTGTTCCAACGATGGCCTCACCTGGACGTTCACCCTGCGCGACGACGTCGTCTTCTCGGATGGCGAGCCCCTTACGGCCTCGGATGTCGCCTTCACGCTGAACGAGGCCGCTTCCAGCGCGACCTTCGAGGCAGACCTCACCATGGTGGAGCGCGCCGTTGCCGCAAGCGACACGGTCGTCGAGCTCCATTTGAAGAAGCCCTACAACGCGCTCCTTTACACGCTCGCGGTGCTTGGCATCGTACCCGAGCACGCTTACGGCGAGAGCTACGGGTCGGCACCCATCGGATCCGGCCGTTACGTGCTCGAGCGCTGGGATCCCGGCCAGCAGGCGATTTTTCGCGCGAACCCTCTGTATTACGGCGAGGCGCCCGCGATGGAGCGCGTCGTCGTGGTCTTCATGGACGAGGACGCGGCGCTTGCGGCCGTGGCGGCAGGGGAGGTCGACATCGCCTATACGTTCGCCACCCATGCTCACCAGGCGTTTTCTAGCTACGAGCTCGTAAGCTATGCGACGGTCGACTCGCGCGGCATCTCGCTGCCCGCGATCCCCGCCGGTTCCACAAAGGTCGAGGATGGCGATATCGCATACAGCGCGGGCAACGATGCGACCTGCGACGTCGCGGTGCGGCGGGCGATCTGCACGGCGATCGACCGCGACCGCGTGATCGCAAACGTCCTCGAGGGCTTCGGCAAGCCTGCTTTCAGCGTGAGCGACGGCATGCCGTGGTCGAGTGCCGACATGGAGGTCGCATACGACGCGGCCGCCGCCGGTGAGCTGCTCGATGCCGCAGGCTGGCGTGCCGGCAACGACGGCATCCGCGCAAAAGATGGCGTGCGTGCGGCGTTCGACCTCTGGTATTCGTCTGACGATTCCGTGCGGCAGGCGATGGCCTACGAGGTTGCCGATCAGCTCGCGCAGATCGGCATCGAGGCGGTTCCGTGCGGCGGCAGCTGGGATGAGGTCTACCTGCACCAGTACGAGGCTCCCGTCCTGTGGGGCTGGGGCTCGAACTCGCCTATCGAGGTCTATGCGCTCAACTATTCCACCGGATGGGGGAATTACGCCTGCTACGAGAGCGCCTCGATCGACGCTCATTTGGACGACGCCCTTGCAGCGAGCGACATCGAGGATTCCTACGCCCACTGGCAGCTCGCCGCGTGGGACGGCGAGGACGGCTTCGCGCCAAGGGGCGCGGCGACCTGGGCATGGATCGCCAACGTCGACCACCTGTACTTCAAGCGCGCGGGGCTCGACGTCGCCGCGCAGAAGCCGCATCCGCATGGGCACGGCTGGTCGCTTGCGAACAACGTCGACCGCTGGACATGGCGCGACCGATGACCGCACGCCTCGCTCGACTCATGCGAAGCGCCGTGCTCCCGCTCGTTCGCCTCGCATCCTTGCTGCTCGCGGTGAGCTTCATCACGTTCATGCTGGTGGCGAGTTCGCCCATCGACCCCGTTCAGGCGAACGTGGGACAGGCGGCCTACGCCACGATGGCACCCGAGCGTCGCGCCGAGCTCGCCGAGCGCTGGGGCGCAGACGAGCCGCTGATCGAGCGCTATGCATCCTGGCTCGGGGACGCCTTGCGGGGCGATTTCGGCGAAAGCCTGCGCTTCAACGCCCCGGTGACCGATGTGCTTGCGGAGCGGATCGCGGCGTCGCTCGGTCTGCTCGCATGCGCCTGGGTGCTCGCGGGGCTCTTGGGCATCATGCTCGGCGTCGTGGCGGGCGCACGGGCAGGAGGTCTTGCGGATCGTGCGATTCGAGCATGGTGCTATGTGCTTTCCGCCACACCAGCCTTTTGGCTCGCGCTCATCGCACTCATGGTCTTCAGCGTCTGCCTTGGCTGGTTTCCCGTGGGGTTTGCGGCGCCCATCGGGGCGGCGGGCGAGGTCTCGCTCGCGGCGCGCCTGCACCACATGGCGCTCCCCGCGCTCGTGCTCTCGCTCACCGGCATCGCCAACGTCGCGCTCCATACGCGCGAGAAGACCATCGAGGTGTTGGGGTCGGATTATGCGCGCTTCGCCCGCGCGCGCGGTGAGGGCGAGGGGAGCATCGTGGTTCGCCATGGCGTGCGCAACCTCGTGCTGCCGGCGATCTCGCTTCTGTGCGCGCAGGTGGGTGAGCTCGTGGGTGGCTCCGTTCTTGTGGAGCAGGTGTTCTCGTATCCAGGATTAGGGCAGGCGGCCGTCACGGCGGGTTTGGGCGGAGACGCCCCGCTGCTCGTGGCGATTGCGCTTGTCACCTCGGCCGCCGTGTTTGCGGGCAACGCGTGTGCGAACGTGCTCTACCGCGTGGTCGACCCGCGTCTTCAAAACGGGGGTGGACACCTTGCGTAACGAGTCTGCCGAAAGCCGTGTCCGCACCCGCTCTCGCGTGAACGTGCGGCTTGGATCTAGCAGCAGCGCCGCGTCTTTCCCAGCGTCGACGCTCCATGTTTCGTCACGACGGTACGGCTGCAGTCGCCGGGGCGCGCTTCGTCTGCTTATCACGGCCACGCTTGCGCTCGTGGCGATCGCTATCGCAGGCCGCGCGCTCGCAGACGCCGCCATCGCGACGGATTTCGCCCAGAAAAACCTTGCACCCTCGCTCGCGCATCCCTTCGGCACGGATTGGATGGGGCGCGATATGCTCTGCCGCACGCTCGCCGGGCTCTCCACGTCCGTGCTCGTCGGGGTTGCGTCGGCGGCGGTGTCCTCCGTCGTCGCGATCGTGTTTGCTGTGGCTTCTGCGTTCGGCGGGCGTCGCCTCGACGCCGCGATCGAATGGCTCACGGACCTCGTTATGGGCATTCCGCACCTCATTCTGCTTATCCTCGTAAGCTATGCGCTTGGCCGCGGAACACTCGGGGTACTCGTGGGTGTGAGCCTTACGCACTGGCCGAGCCTTTCCCGCGTGCTGCGCGCGGAGATGCTTCAGGTAAGCGCCCAACCCTTCATGGCGTGCTCGTGTGCGCTGGGTGTGTCGCGGTTGCGGCTCGCCGTCACACATCTCGTGCCGCACGTGCTGCCGCAGTACCTCATCGGTCTCGTCCTGCTCTTTCCCCATGCGGTGCTCCACGAGGCATCCATCACGTTCTTGGGGTTCGGTCTCTCGCCCGAGGAGCCGGCGATCGGTGTGATCCTTTCCGAGGCGCTTACCTATCTCACCGCGGGTGCATGGTGGCTCGCCGTCTTTCCCGGCCTTGCCCTGCTCGCCGTGGTGCTGCTCTTCGATATGGTCTGCCGAACGATCGCTTCCACCGCGTTGGCGACGGCAGCGCCAACCGCGTTGACAACGGCCGCTTCCACAACGTCGGCGACGACGAGCTCCACCGCGTTGGCGACGGCAGCTTCTGCCGAGTTGGCGACAGCCGCTTCCGCTGCGTCGACATTTTCCGCCAGTTTTAGCGCTGTGGCGGGCAATTCTGTCGAAAAATGTCGACGCAGTGGGGGAGATGGTCGCTGGGATCGCGCTGGCGGCGGGGGAGACGCGGCCGTGGCGGGAGCGGTCGCGCAGGAGCCAACGCGGTG
>CAJLVH010000084.1 GCA_905210055.1 uncultured Enorma sp.
CTCTTCCTTTGTCCCGCGGCGGTTCATGCGCGCGCCCGAAAGCGCCCGCTCGTTCGGCGCGCTAGAGCATGCCGAGATTGTTGAGCACAACGTATGCCGCGGCTCCCAGCGCGGCGATGAGGCAGAGGGCGATGAGAATCTTCTGCGCGGGCGGCATCGCGGGGATGCCGTCCTCGTCCTCGCCCTGCGAGAGCACCATACGGCGGCCGAACGTATCGGCCTCCGCGGGATCCGGCACAGATGCGGCAGAGACGGGCGCAGGCGTTGCCGAAGGCTGCGACTGCAACGAAGACTGAGAATCGGCGACGGGTGCCGCTGCCTGCGGCGCGGGTGCCGGCGCAGACACCGCTTCCACCGCCTCCCGTTCAGCACGGAGCGCCTCGAGCTCCGCGCGCTCGCGACGAGCCTTTTCGGCACGGAGCGCCTCAAGCTCCGCGCGCTCCTCGTCGGTCAGGGGCGTATCGAGTTGGTCGGACATATGACCGCCTTTCTTCGAACATGCTGCGTAGCAGTATACCCCGTACGGCAATCTCCCGGGGCGTTCGAAACACATGTTGAAACACCGCGCGCCCAGCATCCTTCGGCCACGCCATCAGCCGCATGCGGGCGCAAGAGCCTACGCGTCTGCTCGAACAAGCACGCCGGTCGTGTCGAAAGGCGGGGTGAAACTCTCGTCCACCGCTCCCCCCTCCTGCCAGAACATCTGCGAGAAGCCGAGCTCATCGGCATGATCGAGCACGAGCTCGTACTCATCCTCCGTCACGGCGCGAGCGAGATCGCCGCCGGCAGCGCGCATGGCGGCATTCGGCGTGTATTGATTCATGACAGAAATGGGGACGTCGCCAACCGCGTCCCAGATCAAATCGAGCACACGGCAAGAATCCTCGGCATGCCCCGGCAGCACGAGATGGCGCACGATGATTCCGCGCATCCAGGCGCCATCTGCGCGAGCGGCTCCTCCCCCATGGCGCTTAAGCTGCCGCGACATCTCAATGAGCGCGCTCTGGGCGACTGAAGGGTAGTCGGACACATGCGAAAGAGCACGGCCCAGCTCGGCATCGGCATACTTGAAGTCGGTGAGCCAGATGTCAACGAGATCGTCCAGCTCGCGCACTGCCTCCACGCGCTCGTACCCGCTCGTGTTGTAGACGATGGGGATAACGAGCCCCCTCGCACGGGCGGTAGCGATTGCCTCCGGCAGCAGATGTGCATAGTGCGTCGCGGTCACGAGGTTGATATTGAGGGCGCCCTGATCCTGGAGCTCCAGCATGATCTGGGCGAGTCGCTCGGGCGGCACCTCGATGCCGAAATTCCCCGTCGAGATCTCGTGATTCTGACAGTACACGCATTTGAGCGGGCAACCGCTGAAGAACACCGTGCCCGAGCCCGCCTCGCCCGAGATGGGCGGCTCTTCCCAGAAGTGGAGGGCGGCACGGGCGAGCTTGAGCGCGGACCCGGCACCGCATACGCCCGTCTTCCCCGCCGCTCGGGCAGCGCCGCACCGGCGAGGGCACAGTTCGCACGCTGCGAGGGAATTCTGTGTGAGCAGCCCATGCTCCATAACGCACCGCCGAAAACGCCGCCGATATCAAAAAAGCCCGCCGAAGCGGGCTTTATGCTTGAGTGGGTGGAGACGAAGGGAGTCGAACCCTCGGCCTCTGCCATGCGACGGCAGCGCTCTCCCAACTGAGCTACGTCCCCAAGCAGTGAACTATTCTACCAAGCTCCGCCGAACTGTCAACGGGCAATTATGAAGCGGAATAATTCGGTGAAAAACACACGTAATCGCGCTCATCATGACCCACGGAGCCGGATAAGTCAAGACTGGTATTCGGTGGACGGCGGGCTAACATAATAGGTGTCCCGCACCCTGCGGAACAACTGGGTGAACCGTCACGTTTTTTTAGGGAGCCCACACAGTCGAGCCCAGTACAGGCATCCTTCGTTGTTAAGGAAGCTGGAAGAGCCGATGAGGGCACCCACCTTGTAGAGGTGGGTTCATTTTCGTGAAGCAGGGTGCGGTCTTTTTATGCCTTGAATCGCCCGGGGGGCGCATCCTCTTACAATCGCATGATGATATGGTGTCCGCCGCCAAATAATCCGCGCTTTTTAGGTATCATTGTATCAGATTGCGCCTGGCGCCATCGCAGATACCGTCCACGAAGTTTTGCTGGTCACGCCGCCATGGATTCGCTTGCTCCCTACATATGTGTCGCGGCAGCCGCGTTCGCAACCACCTTCGCGCTCGTTCCCGGCGTGAAGCGTCTCGCCGTGCGCCTTGATGCCGTGGACTACCCTTCTAAGCGCCGTATCAACAAGGTGCCCATCCCCCGCATGGGCGGGCTCGCCATCTTCATCGGGCTCATCGTCGCCCTTGCGGTGCAGATCGCGGGCACCTGGATCTGGGGCTGGCCTTCGGCGCTCATCTCGCATCCGAGCCTCAGCGTCAACTACTACCTCCTCGCCGTGGCGTTCTGCGTCATCGTCGCGACCGGCGCCATCGACGATGTCTGCTCGCTCAGACCCCGCGCGAAGCTCGTCGGCCAGGTGCTCGCCGCCGTGCTCGCCGCGGCGGGCGGCCTCACCATCGGCGCCATCTCGAACCCCGTGGGACCGGGCAACATCGACCTCGGGTGGTTCGCCTACCCCATCACCGTCGTCTACCTTGTAGCGTATACGAACATCATCAACCTCATCGACGGCCTCGACGGGCTCGCCACGGGCATCACGGCGATCGCAGCACTTGCGATGTTCAGTCTCGCCGTGCTCGCCGGCCGCACGGATGCCGCCGCGCTTTCCATCGCGCTGTTCGGCGGCTGCCTGGCATTTCTGCGGTACAACTTCAACCCCGCGAGCGTTTTCTTGGGCGATTCCGGGTCGCTTTTGCTCGGCTTCGCCCTCGGTACGGTGTCGCTGCTCTCCGTGAACCGCACGGCCGCGCTCACGTCGCTCATCATCCCGCTCATCGTGGCGGGCGTGCCCATCTTGGACACGTTCGCCGCCATCATTCGCCGCACGCGCGCGCACGTGAGCATCGGCCAGGCCGACAAGGGCCATATTCAGCATCGGCTCATTCAGGAAGGCTATGATCAGCGCCAGGCGGTGCTGCTCATCTACGCGTGGTGCATCCTGCTCGCGCTCGGCGCCGTGCTCATCAACCAGGTGCGCGCGGAGTTCCGCGTGGTGATCTTCCTCGTGCTGCTGGGCGGCTCGGCGGTCTTCGCGATGCGCTTGCACCTGTTCGAGCCGGTCCTTCGGCATCATTACAACCCCGAAACGCACCGCGACGAGATCGTAACGCCCGAGGATCCGGCGTTTGCCGAGGAAACACAGGCGGAAAAGCGCCAGCGTGCCAAACGGCGCGGAGAGCGTCGGGAAACCGTGCAGCACATCGAGGAGCAATTGCGCGATAATACCATCGACCGCATCAAGAAGGGCTAGCCGGGGGCGAAAAACGGACGCCCAGGTGCGTGCCGCACCGGAAGCGTCCTGCCGCGCGGAAGCCGTGCCAGCGCATGCGCGCATCCGCACGCTCGCACCCCGACACGATACGAAAGGTGACCCATGCCGAACGTCCGCAGCTATGAGACCGCGCTCGAGCGCAGCAACCAGATCAGCGCCGATCTTGCCGTGCATCCGGAAGCATACACGATGCTCACCGGCGACCGTCCTACGGGCCGCCTGCACCTGGGACACTATTTCGGCACGCTCAAAGGGCGCGTCGAGCTGCAGAACATGGGCGTGAAGACGAACGTGCTCATCGCAGACTACCAGGTCATCACAGACCGCGACACAACCGAGCATATCCAGGACAACGTGTACAACATGGTCATGGACTACCTCGCCTGCGGCATCGACCCTGCGAAGACCATGATTTACGCGCATTCTGCCGTGCCCGCCGCAAACCAGCTCATGTTGCCGTTCCTCTCGCTCGTGAGCGAAGCGGAGCTGCAGCGCAATCCCACGGTCAAAGCGGAGATGGAAGCGAGCGGCCACGAGCTCACGGGGCTTCTCCTCACCTACCCCGTGCACCAGGCGTGCGACATCCTCTTCTGCAAGGGCAACGTCGTGCCCGTCGGCCGAGACCAGCTTCCGCACATCGAGCTCACCCGCCTCATCGCGCGCAAGTTCAACAACCGCTACGGCCACGTGTTCCCCGAGGTCGACGCCCTGCTTTCCTCGACGCCGCTGCTGCCCGGACTCGACGGCCGTAAGATGAGCAAGAGCTATGGCAACGCCATCTCGATCTCCATGACGCCGGAAGAAACAGCGAAGCGCATCAAGAAGAGCCAGACCGACTCCGAGCGCATGATCACCTTCGACCCCGAGCATCGCCCCGGTGTCTCCGGCCTGCTCTCGACGGCTGCCATCTGCACCGGCCGCACCGAGGTGGAGATTGCCGAAGAGATCGGCATGGGCGGATCAGGCGCGCTCAAGAAGTACGTGACCGAGGCTGTGAACAGCTACTTCGAGCCCATCCGCGAACGCCGGCACCAGTTCGAGAACGACCTGGAGTATGTGAAGGACGTGCTGCACGAGGGCAACCGCCGCGCAAACGAGATCGCCGAGGCGACGCTTGCCGAGGTGCGCGAAGCCATGGGAATGGTGTACTAGCGACTCCCCGTCCCCGTCTCCTGCCGCCCGCCGGGCATATCCTCCCCCACTTCAGACAGTCCTCGCTCGCTGCGGAACTCGTGGTGGAGGAAATGCCCGGCGGGCGGCAGGAGACGGGGACGAACGAGACGTACTACGCCAAGAAAGTAAGAGGTTGAAAGATGTACAAGGTCGTTGCTTCGGATATGGATGAAACGTTCCTCGACCATCGGCACCAGATTCCCGCACCGAATCTGCAGGCGCTTGCGCGCATGCGCGAGCTCGGCGTGCTCTTTGTACCGAGTTCCGGCAGACCCTACCAATCGATCATGGACAATTTCGCCGATATCGACCAGTCGCTCATGGAGGGCACCTACGTCATCTCGTACAACGGAGCGTTCATCAATCGCTACGACGACCCAGAACCGCTGCTCACTACCAGCGGGGACCGTGCCTCGATCGAGCGTCTCTACGCGTGGGGCGTTACGCATCGCCAAGCGCTGCACCTCTATACCACGAGCGGAGAGACCTATGTGCAGTTCCTCCCACCGGAAGAGCAGGAGTATCTGAAGGGCTTTCCGGGATGCATCGAGCTCGACGATTCGGTAAGCAGCCTCGATGATTTCATCGGTGACGACGAGCCTATGAAGATCCTCTTCATGGATGTCGATTTCAAACGCTGTCATCGGATAGGCGAAGAGCTTGCGCCCACCCTCGACCCCAAGAAGGTCGCTATCACATACTCCTCGAATCGCTATGTCGAGTTCGTTCCCGCAGGTGTGGACAAGGGTACGGGACTCGTTCATCTCGCGGGGCTTCTGGGCATCCCCGTTGCCGAGACCATCGGCGTGGGCGACGCGGCAAACGACCTCGAGATGATCCAAGCTGCCGGTCTGGGCGTGGGCGTGGCGAACGTCTCGGACGACGTGCGCCCCTATTGCGACCTCGTGCTCGAGACCATCGGCTGGGACGGTGCCTTCCCCGAACTCGTGGAGCGCGTACTCGAAGCGAGATAGCGCTGCATTACCCCAACGACGTTTTACCTCGCATCTGAAGATGCCTTTTTCTACGCGTCTTTTTCAACATGATGCAAAACAGCCGCTGGGGTACTTTCACATTCATCAAGACAGATGCGCGCGGACATGCTCGGCGAAGCCGCGGTATGTCCAATCCTGTTCATCTCCCGGCTTGAGATCGAGCGAGATGTCCTTGAAGAAGCAGGTGGGAATCTCGTGCTGCTTCAAGCACTTCGCGATGCACGGCGTGCAGCCGGAATTGTGGTTGCACGGATTGTTCGGACACGCCTTGTCGGTGCAGGTGCAAAACGCTACATTCGCCATAATCTCTCCTCAAAGGTAACTGTATCCCCGTGACTTCTTACATCCCGGCAGGCCAGCGGCAGACGCTCAAATCCACGTGATCATCGTCGCGAAACGAGACGCCTTCGTCCTCGAGTAGGCGACGCTGCACGCCCGCCCCGCCGAACGCGAAGCCTTCGCAGATGCGCCCATCCGCGAAGACCACGCGATGGCAGGGGATCTCGCCGGGCCGCGGGTTCACATGGAGCGCGAATCCCACGTAGCGTGCCTTCCGGGGCTCGCCCACGAGCTTCGCCACCTGACCATACGTCGCGACCATCCCTTCCGGAATCTGCTCAACGACCTCATACACGCGCTCGAAGAATCCGTCACGCGATGTATCTTGCTTCATCGACGTTCTCCTGCTTGCATGGTGATGATCTACGTCCTGGACTCAGATTATCACTCGGCGATGACGGCCTCGCGGTGCTCGGACGTGATGAGCTCCTTGGCCTTGATGGTGGCGCCGAGATAGCGCTCCACAAGCTCCGCAAGCTCATCGATTGCCGCCTGGCAATCTTCCACGCGCTCTGGCTCAACGCACTCGATGATCAAGAAAGCGTTCTTCGAATCGTCCGTGAGCGCCGTACGAACGCCATCGCGCCAGTTCCAGCAGCGGCACACCGCGCCCGCATCGTCGCAGTAGCACAGCTCGCCGGGCAGCGTCGGATCTTCATGCTCGTTCTCGCCGAGCGGAAGGAACGCATCTCCGCCCTCGGTGATCCCCAGGCGCAGGTCGCCCTCGAACGCATCGATGTCCTCGCCGCCCACGGGCAGCGCGTACTTGAGCGAGATGGCGTTGTAGATGTCGACCGCGGGCGTGATGTGCCCCACGGGATTGCCCTTGAGCACGCGCTTCAGTAGGTTCTCGATCGAGCAGCGCGCACCCTTCTTCGTCTTGAACGCGCGGTACGCCTCGCGCCATGCCTTCACGGGAGCGTTCTCGGAGATGGTATCGCTCGTGAGGTGCCGCTCGGCGAGGATATTCGCCCGGTCAAGCAGGTGCTCGATCTCGGCAGCGTCTTCGGTGGAGACCTCGGCTGCGGACCTCATACCCTCCGCGACCACGATACCGATCGCTGCCTGCGGAAACAGCTCCCAAAACGACGCTTCGGTCACAAACCTCTTCATGCCAGCCGCCTTTCTATCGCCAAACAACAATCATAAACAAAAAACGCGCGCCACCAGCCGTCTTCTTCGCCCTACGACGCTGGCACGCACGCGTTCGCGCTGCCCCACCTGGGGATGGAGCCGCTATTGAGTTCATCATAGCGACGGGGCGACGCCGCGTCAAAAGAAAGCGTGATAAGAAATGGAGCGGCGGCCATCAACGGCCACCGCCCCACTCAACTCAAAAGGGGTTGGAAGGAACACGTCCCCACTCAACCCAAAAGGGGTTGGAAGGAACACGTCCCCAACGAACCTCCCAACGAACCCATTAGCGCTCGCGGGTCATGCTCTTAAGATCGACACCGGGATAGCGCTTCTCGAAGTTCTCCTTGAACTTGGCGGCGAGCTCGGCCGCAGCCTTGTCGTAGGCCTCCGGATCCTCCCACGTGCCGCGCGGGTCGAGCAGCTCGCGCGGGACGCCGGGGCAGTCACGCGGAACCTCGACGTCGAACACGTCGTTGTGCACGTAGCCCGCGATGTCGAGCGAACCGTCCTGCGCGGCCTTCACGAGTGCGCGCGTGTAGTAGAGCGCGATGCGGTGGCCGATGCCGTACGGGCCACCCGTCCAACCGGTGTTCACCAGGTAGACATGGGTGTCGTTCTGCGTGATCTTCTCACCCAGCAGGTAGGCGTAGGCCATGTGATCAAGCGGCATGAACGGCTCGCCGAAGAGCGCCGAGAACGTGGGCTGCGGCTCCTTCACGCCAAGCTCGGTGCCGGCGACCTTCGCGGTGTAACCCGTGAGGAAGTGGAACATGGCCTGCTCGCGCGAGAGACGCGAGATGGGCGGGAGCACGCCGTAGGCGTCGGCGGTGAGGAAGAGCACCACGCTCGGGACCTCGCCGG
>CAJLVH010000085.1 GCA_905210055.1 uncultured Enorma sp.
GCGGACGCCCAGGCGCAGCTCGCTGCCGCTGCCGCCATGCCCGCTCCCGCCGCCGCTCCGGAGCCCGTCGCGCCGCAAGCCGCCGGTATCTCCGCATCCGAGCGCCAGATTTCTGCCGCGCTCATCGCCGCGCAGCAGACCGCCGATGCCATCGTGGCCGAGGCCCAGCAGAACGCCGACCACATCTGCAGCGAGGCCGATGCTAAGGCACGCGAGGTCATTCGCCAGGCGCTCCAGGAGAAGCAGGAGGAGCTCAAGGAAATCGACCGCCTCAAGGCGTCCCGCGAGGACTTCAAGGCCGAGTATCTCAAGCTCCTGCAGCACTTCATGGACGATGCGCAGAACTCGTTCCCGTCCGATCTCATGGTGTCCTCGACGCCGGTGGGCTCCGCCGCGGCAGTTCCCGTAGCTTCGCCGGTGGCCGCTGCCCCCGCTGCTCCCGAGCCCGCACCGGTGGCCGACCCGTTCGCTCCGCTCGACAACTTCGGCGTGGACGATCTGGACTAGCTACCGCTGTGTCCGGCGCTTTTTATGCGCGCGATGCATCAACCTATTGTTTCCTGAAGAGCCCTGGTTGCCGCTAGGGCTCTTTTCTTTGCTTATAGGTTTGCAGCTCCGGCGTTCAGCGATTCTTCTCAAGGTTTCGCGTTCGTTGTCCGCATGCTCGGGCATAATGGTTTCGATATCGAACTACCGTTCAGCCAAAGGCTGGTGGAGGGGAGCGCTATGGGTAGGTCGTTTGGTGGCGGAAGATCAGGCGGCGGCCGCAGTGGGGGCTTCTCGGGCGGTGGCCGGTCGTTCGGCGGCTTCTCCGGGGGCGGAGGCCACGGCCGTAGCGGCGGCCGTTCGGGCGGCTTCGGAGGGTTTCGTCCGCCGCGCCCGCATGTCCACTATGGAGGGGGCGGCAGCTTCTGGCCATTCATGGCCGGTTACAGCCTAGGGCGTGGCTCCGGCGGTTCGCGTGGTGGCGGCTCAGGTAACGGAGCGGGCGGCTGCGGTACCGGTTGCGGCACATTCATCGGCATGGTCATTCTCATCATGGTGCTCGTGGCATTCTTCGGTGCGCTGGGTGGCGGCCTAACCTTCTGCTCCTCGAGTACGTTCTCCACCGATATCGCCGCCTCCACGGTCGACCGCGAACCCCTGCCGGCCGGTGCCGCGCAGACCTCGCCTGTCCACTATGCAGATGAGGATGGCGGGTGGATCGGCGACGTCAACGAGTTCGAGCGCGGCATGGAGGTGTTCTATGACGAGACGGGCGTGGAGCCCTTCGTCTATATCCTGCCCAACGGAAGCGTGACCTCGACCGCTGAACTCGGGAACATGGCGAACGAACTTTATGACGAGCTCTTCGACGATGAGGCGCATTTCCTGCTGGTGTTCTGCGACGATGGCCAGGGATCCTTTAGCTGCGGGTACGCGGTGGGCAGCCAAGCGAAGACCATCATGGATAGCGAGGCGATCGGCATCCTCTCCGATTACCTCGACCGGTACTATCAGGATCTGTCGCTTTCCGAAGAGGAGATCTTCTCGCGTGCATTCGCCGATACCGGCGAGCGTATCATGTCGAAGACGACTTCACCGGTGGTTTACGTTGCGATCTGCGCGGCGGTGGTCATCGTCGCCCTGCTCGTCTTCACGGGTGTCAAGAAGTATCGCGCCTCGAAGGAGCGTGAAGCCGAGCGCCTGCAGGAGGTGCTCGAGACGCCGCTTGAGAGCTTCGGCGACAGGGAGCTGGAGGATTTGGAGAAGAAGTATTCAGATTCCTCTGACGGCGATGCGTAAAGCGCGGATGTCTGCGGAAGGGTACAAGGGTAGAAACGGCGCACGTCGCCGCGTTGCCGGGGCGAACCCGGTATGAGTTAGAAGGAGTTTCATCATGGGCATGCTCGATCGCTTCGCCGATATCATCAAGGCGAACATCAACGACCTTCTCGACAAAGCGGAAGACCCCGCGAAGATGGTCGATCAGTACCTGCGCGACCTCACGGAGTCGCTCGCCGAGGTCAAGCAGGAGACTGCCGGCGTGATGGCTGAGGAGACCCGCACCAAGCGTCTCGTCGAGGAGAACAAGGACGAGATTGAGAAGTACGACGACCTCGCACGCCAGGCGCTCAAGGCGGGAAACGAGGGTGACGCCCGCACGTTCCTCGCGAAGAAGCAGCAGCTCGTTGCCAAGGGCGAGAGCCTTGCGCAGGCTGCCGACGCCGCCCACGAGAACGCCTCCAAGATGCGTGAGATGCACGACAAGCTCGTTTCCGACATCGAGACGTTGAAGGGTCGCCGCGAGGCGATCAAGGCGAAGGTGGCCGTCGCGAAGACGCAGGACAAGGTCAACGCGGTGAGCTCCGCGGGCGATAGCGCCGCAGCTGCCATGAGCGCGTTCGACCGCATGGAGCAGAAGGCCGACGAGATGCTCGACCGCTCGAACGCCATGAGCGAGCTCAATGCCGATTCCGGCGACGCCGCCGAGGATCTGGAGAAGAAGTACGCGAACGCCGGTTCCACCGCTGCCGTTGACGAGGAGCTCGCCAAGCTCAAGGCCGAGATGGGCCTGTAGCCCACGGTTAACCATAGAGTCTGAACGGTCGGCACGGATTGTTTCCATGCCGGCCGTTTTTCCTCGTGTGTCGCGTTGCTTCGGGCGTCACGTTGGGGACGGCTACGTTCGTATCGAAACCGCCACGAGCGCATCCGTCCCCAAAGTGACGCGAGGGCGAGGCGGATGAAGTGCCAGGTTAGAGGAGGAAGTCTTCCCGGGAGATGCGACGGGCTTCGCGCTTCTCAGCGGAAGCGATCTCCTCGGCAGGATAGCCAACCGTGAGCATTGAGACGGGCTTCATGCCTTCAGGCAGCTCGAATGCTCTTGCAACGACCTCGGGGTCGAACATGCATACCCAGCACGTGCCCAGGCCGAGCTCCGTTGCCTGCATCATCATCTGGTCGACGACGATCGACGTGTCGATGAGCGAGGCGTTCATACCGTCGAACGAGCGCACCCAGGCGTCGTCCTCGACCGCGCACGCGATGAGCACCACGGGCGCGCCGAATATGCTGCCTTCGCGAGCGAAGCGGGGAGCCGCGAGCGCGGCCTTCTCGAGCATAGCGGGTGTTGTGCACGCGATGAGCCGGGTCGGGTGGTTGTTGTGCGCGGAAGGTGCGATGCGCCCGGCCTCGATAACGGCGTTGAGAACGCTGTCTTCGACAGGGCGATCTTGATAGGTGCGACATGAAAACCGGCTTCTGGTGAGTTCTGCAAACGACATGGCGGCATCCTTTCTCTGCAACACATCCTGTTCGTATTGTATGCCGATTCATGCGAATAGAAGGGCATGCTTCTGGTTACAACAGAGAAGGAGAAATGCGGCGGCGAGACGGCGCTGCTCGCAAGGTGTTTTGGCCGAACGGCCAAAGGTAGGAAGTTCTTATGGCTCAGCGTTTCATGCTCAATGAGACCTCGTATCACGGCTCCGGCGCCATCGCCGAGATTCCGAACGAGATTCAGGCACGCGGGTTCAAGAAGGCGTTCGTCGCATCCGACCCCGACCTTGTGAAGTTCGGTATCACCGCCAAGGTGACCGATCTGCTCGATGCCGCGCAGATTCCCCATGAGGTCTATTCCGATATCAAGCCGAATCCCACCATCGAGAACGTGAAGCATGGTGTCGAGGCTTTCAAGGCGAGCGGTGCGGACTGCATCGTCGCCATCGGCGGCGGCTCCTCCATGGATACCTCCAAGGCCATCGGTATCATCATCGCGAACCCCGAGTTCGAGGATGTGCGCTCGCTCGAGGGCACCGCGCCCACGAAGAACCCCTGTACGCCAATCATCGCCGTTCCCACCACCGCCGGCACCGCAGCCGAGGTCACGATCAACTACGTGATCACCGATACCGAGCGCATGCGCAAGTTCGTGTGCGTCGACCCGCACGACATGCCTATCATCGCCGTCGTCGATCCCGATATGATGGCCACCATGCCCGCAGGCCTCACCGCTGCGACCGGCATGGACGCGCTTACGCACGCCATCGAGGGCTACACCACGAAGGGTGCCTGGGAGATGTCCGACATGTTCCATCTCAAGGCGATCGAGCTCATCTCGAAGCACCTGCGCGATGCCGTGGCCGAGGCAAAGAGCGGCACCCCTGGTTCCGGCCGTGAGGGCATGGCACTTGGCCAGTATATCGCCGGCATGGGCTTCTCGAACGTGGGCCTCGGCATCGACCATGCCATGGCCCATACGCTTTCTGCGCACTATGACACGCCGCATGGCGTGGCCTGCGCGATGCTCCTGCCCATCGCCATGGAATTTAATAAGCCCGTCGTGGCTGAGCGCCTGGCCGACGTCGCCGTCGCCATGGGCGTCGATACCACGGGCATGAGCGTGGACGAGGCGGCCGACGCCGCCATCGCCGCGGTGCGCCAGCTTTCCGAGGACGTCGAGATCCCGAAGGTCTGCGAGGCCATCAAGGCCGACGAGCTCGACCAGATCGCAGACGACGCGCTCGCGGATGCCTGCTATCCCGGTAACCCGCGCGAGGCTGATCACACCACCGTCGTGGAGCTCTTCAAGAAGATCATGGCGTAAGGTAAAATAACCCCAGGGGTTTTTTAACATCTTGCTATCGGGCGACTCATCAGACGATGGGTCGCCCATTTTGCTGACTCAGATGAGTCCAACCCCATCGATCCGCCGCACGTGCTACAATACCGCCTGCGAAGCGAGCCAGACGGTCGCGCGCGGCTGGGTTTATCCCGCGCCGCGTGAGGAAAGTCCGGGCTCCACAGGGCAGGATGCTGGCTAACGGCCAGGCGGGGCGACCCGACGGAAAGTGCCGCAGAAAAGAAGACTCCCACCTGCGTGCTGACTCGGCGCGTAAAGGGAAAAGCTGAAACGGTGGTGTAAGAGACCACCAGCGTCGCGGCGACGCGGCGGCTTGGTAAACCCCATCCGGAGCAAGCGCGAATAGGGGCGCGATAGGTCGGCCCGGCCTGCGCCCGGGTGGCGTGCGTAGAGCAGCGCGGTAACGCGATTGCCAAGATAAATGACCGTCCCCGACAGAACCCGGCTTACCGGCTCGCTTCGCATCCTCTTTGCCCGTTTCCAACGTGGCACGTGGCGTCGGTTTGTTCAGAGCGACAGCTGCGCATCAGGGAAATGTAAAGCGCACGTAAGGTCTTTTCATCCAGTGCAACATTCCTGCAGCTCGCGATAGCCTTGTATGCACGCATCCTCGCCGTTTCGCAGATAATTCTCCCTCCAAGCATCAATTTCATGTAATGGAAAGGTAAAATAGTGCCGTTATGTCACTGCGTGCCTGCGGGCACCGTCCGCGAGGGAGATTTACGTGGACGTATCGCTAGCCCATTTCGTCGGCCAGGTCATGACGAACCCCATTCTGGCCGTCACGGTTCTGCTGACCCTGGGCGTCATCTTCGTCAACGGCTGGACGGACGCGCCGAACGCCATCGCAACGGCCGTCACCACCAGGAGCATCAGCATCCGGCCTGCGATCATCATGAGCGCCGTGTTCAATTTCCTCGGCGTGCTGCTCATGACGATGATCAACTCGTCGGTTGCTTCCACCATCTCAAACATGGTTGACTTCGGAGCGAACACGCACATGGCGCTCATCGCGCTGTGCGCCGCGTTGTTCTCGATCGTTGTCTACAGCGTGGGGGCGTCGATCTTCGGCATCCCCACGAGCGAGAGCCATAGCCTCATCGCCGGTCTCACCGGTGCCGCGCTCGCCGTTCAGGGCGGTCTTGACGGCGTGAACGGCGAGGAGTGGATCAAGGTCATCTACGGCCTCTTCCTGAGCCTTGCTCTGGGCTTCGCGCTCGGTTGGGGCATCTGCAAGCTGCTCACCATAATTTGCGCGAACATGGATCGCCGGCGAACGAATAAGGCCTTCAAGTATGCGCAGATCTTCGGTGCCGCCGCCATGAGCTTCATGCACGGCGCCCAGGATGGTCAGAAGTTCATCGGCGTGCTCTTGCTCGGCGTGGCGTTCTGCAACGGCCAGCCCGACCTCACGAGCGCCGTCATCCCCATCTGGCTCATGCTCCTTTGCAGCGTGACCATGGGTGTCGGCACGAGCGTGGGCGGCGAGAAGATCATCAAGTCCGTGGGCATGGATATGGTGAAGCTCGAGACGTTCCAAGGCTTCTCGGCCGACCTCGCCGGTGCGGCGTGCATCTTGCTCTCCACGCTCACCGGTATCCCCGTCTCCACGACGCATACCAAGACGAGCGCCATCATGGGTGTGGGCGCGGTGAAGCGCCTTTCTGCCATCAACTTCTCCGTGGTGAAGGACATGATGCTCACCTGGGTATTCACGTTCCCCGGATGCGGCCTCATCAGTTTCGCCATGGCGAAGCTCTTCATGATGGTGTTCTAGATCGGTCTTTCGGCCCCTTCGGCCTGTCGCACCGTATCTCGGTGCATGCCATAGCAAGTCATTCGACATTTGGAGGATCTGGTGGCTAGGAAAAACGACGCGTTCTACTTCGACGCCTTCTGCGCGTGCGCGGACTACTCGTGCCAGGCGGCACAGCTGCTCTCGAAGACCATGCATGAGTTCGATCCCGATACGATCGAAGAGAAGATCGAGGAGATGCATGCCATCGAGCAGGCGGCCGACGAGAAGAAGCATGAGATTCAGGACGCGCTCACCACGGCGTTCGTGACCCCCATCGAGCGCGAAGACATCGCCGAGCTGAGCGACTACCTCGATACGCTCACCGATCGGATCGAGGGCGTGCTGCATCGGCTGTACTTCGACAACATCCGCGAGATGCGCCCCGATGCACTCAAGATGGTCGATATGATCGTGCGCGGCTGCGACGCCATGCGCGAGGTCGTGGGTGAGCTCGCCCAGTTCAAGAAATCGAAGACCCTGCGTCAGCGCGTCGTCGAGCTCAACAGCATCGAGGAGGAGGCGGACGCGCTCTATATGCGCGCCATGCGCGAGCTGCACACCACCTGCACCGATCCCATCGTGATCTTCACGTGGCATGAGACGTATTCGTTCCTCGAGTACTGCGTCGATTATTGCGAACACGTTGCCGACAAGATCGATGATATCGTGATGAAGAACTCCTAGGTTTCGGTCGTTCGAACCTTTTGGAGAACGGGCGCGATGGATAGCTATAAGACCTTGCGTTCTGGCTTTGAGGCCACAGGCGAGTTCGTCGACCGCAAGAGCCGCTTTATCGCGCAACTCGCACACGTCGAGAACGAAGGCGAAGCCGCCGCGCACATCGCGGAAGTGCGTTCGCGGCATTTCGATGCGCGCCATAACGTCCCCGCATGGATCTTAGCGGACGGTACGGAGCGGGCAAGCGACGACGGCGAGCCCCAGCGCACGAGCGGCATGCCCACGCTCGAGGTGCTGCGCGGCGCCGGTCTTCGCGACGTCTGCTGCGTGACGACGCGCTATTTCGGTGGCACGCTTCTGGGGCCGGGCGGGCTTGTGCGCGCCTACACGGCAGCGGCGCAAGCAGCGATAGGGGAGGCGCGTGCCGCGGGGCAACTCGTGGAGATGACGAGCGTGGTGCCGATGGAGGTTCACACGGCGTATGCGCGCTATGAACAGGTGCTGCGCCTTGTGGAGCAGGCAGGCGGCAAGGTCACGGACTCGGCGTTCACAGACGAGGTGATGCTGTCGCTTGTGTTCCATACGGGCGACGAGACGGGTTTCGTCGCCGCCTTCACCGAGCTTATGAACGGCAGACCGCAGCTTTCAGTGGGTTCGCCGCGCTTTGCCGAGTTCTAGAGCGCGATCGCTATGCTTCGGCGATGATGCGGACGGCCAGGCGCACCGCGTCCTCTATGCACCCTTCGCAGCTGCGGCGCATGCCGTCGGGAGACCCGACTCCTTTGAGTTCGCGGCAGATGGTGGTGCCGTTCATCTCTTGAAAGCCGTTCACCAGCTCGCG
>CAJLVH010000086.1 GCA_905210055.1 uncultured Enorma sp.
TTCACCCGTCGGTGCTCAGAGGCATCTTTTCGTGCCGGCCGAACCGCTGGCGGGTTTGCGCGCCGAATTTGTCCGCACACCGCGTATACTAGATGGCGAACAACAGCTCGACCCGCCGCAGCGGGTTCACTCCAAAGGGACGTTCGCTTATGCTAAGCAGTGCTTGCGGGCATGCCGGCAGAGATGCCGGGTGCCGTCGTACCTCGAATAGCGTCACAGGGTCGGTGATGTCGCATGGCATCGCTTAAGACCACCCACCGCTGGGCGCTCGCGCACCAAGATGCGGAGCTTGCCGCCACGCTCTCGCGCGAGCTCGCGGTCGCACCGCTCGTCGCGCGCATCATGGTCGCGCACGGCATCTCCTCGGTTGAGGAGGCGGAGCGCTTTCTCACGCCCTCGCTCGAGCGCGATTGGGCGGATCCGCTGATCATCCCCGGCATGGCAGACGTTGCAGATCGCGTTGAGCGCGCGGTGCGCGCAGGTGAATCCATCGCGGTCTTCGGCGACTTCGACGTCGACGGCATCACGTCGACCTGTCTGCTCACCGAAGGACTCCGGGCGCTCGGCGCGACGGTGCGCCCGTTCATCCCGCATCGCTTCGACGAAGGCTATGGCATTTCCGAGGCCGCGCTTGATCGAGTGGTCGCAGCCTGCGCGCCTTCGCTCGTCGTGACGGTCGATAACGGTATCGCGGCGAAGAGCGAGGTGGCATACCTGCGCGAGCGCGGCATCGACCTTGCCGTGACGGACCATCACGAGCCCTCGGACGCGGTTCCGGAGGGCATCCCGCTCACCGATCCCAAGCTCGAGGCGCAGGGGCCCTCACGCGAGCTCGCCGGCGCCGGCGTGGCTTTGAAGCTCGTCCAGGTGCTCGGTGCGCGCTTCGGCAGGCCGGATCTGTGGCGGCGCTACCTTGAGGTCGCGGCGCTCGGCACGGTTTCGGATATGATGCTGCTCACACCTGAGAACCGCGCGCTCGTCGCCGAGGGCATCGCGCAGATGCGTGCCACGGCGCGTCCGGGCTTCATCGCGCTCGCCAGCGTGAGCCGCGTCGACATCGAGACCATCACCGCCGATTCCCTCTCCTTCTCGCTCATCCCGCGGCTCAACGCCGCCGGGCGCATGGCAGACCCCGCGCTCGCCCTCGACCTCTTGCTCGAGCGCGATGCGATCGAGGCGTCGCGCCTCGCCGCCCGCCTCGAGGAGGTCAACCAGGAGCGTCGCGCAATCGAAGCCGCGCTCACCGAGGACGCGCTCGCCCGCGTGGAGGAGTCGTATGCGGGTGGCCGCGTTATCGTGGTGGGCGGCGAGGGCTGGCATGAGGGCGTGAAGGGCATCGTCGCAAGCCGTCTCGTCAATCGCTACCACGTGCCGGCGCTGCTCTTTTCCATCGAAGACGGCGTGGCGCGCGGCTCCGGCCGCTCCGTGGGTTCGGTGAACCTGTTCGACGCCGTCGAGCGCTGCTCGGATCTGCTCACGCGTTTCGGCGGACATGCGGGTGCGGTGGGTGTCACGCTCCCTGCACAGCGCTTGCCGGAGCTTCGTGCGCGCCTCGACGCCGCGCTCTCCGAGCTTCCTGAAGAGGCGTTCCTCGATACGGGCGAGATCGCCACGACGGTCGACCTCGCGGAGCTCGACATCGATACCATCGAGGAGATCTCTCGGCTCGAGCCGTTCGGCCAAGGCAACAAGGTGCCGCTTCTCGCAGCGACGGGCGTCACGATGGCGGATCGGTTCTGCGTGGGCAAGACGGCGGATCATATGCGCTTCACGGCGACCGACGGTGTGTCGGGGGTTCCCGCCATCATGTTCCGCGTGCCCGATATCGAGGAGGTCTGCGCCTGCGATTCGGTGGTCGACCTCGTATTCGAGGCGGTTGCCGAACATTGGCAGGGCAGGGTCAAGCCGAAGCTCATGGTGCGCGACATCCTACGGCACGAAGGGCGCGATACCGAGTCGAAAGAAATGCCCGGTGCATCCGATGCAGCCGAGCCCGCGCCGTCTGCGGGGGCTTTGGGGCAGTCTGGCCTAGCATCGCACGAAGAGGACGCTGTGCCCGTCGCCTCTGACCGCCGCGCGCTCCTCTCGCAGCTTTCCTGCGACGAGCTCACCCGCACGCTTCTGCACACGTTCATCGGCGCCGCGTCGCCGCATCGCGCGCAGAGCGAGGCGCTCGCCGCCCTCGAGCAGGGGCAGAGCACGCTTGCCGTCATGGGCACGGGGCGTGGTAAGTCGCTCATCTTCCAGGTCCACGCCATCCGCGAGGCCGTGCTCAACCATCGAGCGAGCATCCTCGTCTACCCCCTGCGCGCGCTCGTCGCAGACCAAGCGTTCCATCTGGTATCTGCATGCGCTGCGCTCGGGGTGCGGGCGGCGGTGCTCACGGGCGAGACGCTTGCGCCTGCGCGCGACCGCGCGTTTTCAGCCCTCGCCGCTGGTACGCTCGATATCGTCCTCACCACGCCGGAGTTCTTCACCATCCACAGTTCGCGCTTCGCGCGCGTGGCTCGCGTAGGGTTCGTCGTGATCGACGAGGCGCACCATATCGCCCGGGCGCGCTCTGGCGAGCGGAGCGCCTACCTCGAGCTGCCTCGCGTGCTCGAGGAACTCGGCCGTCCGTGCGTGCTTGCCGTCACCGCGACGGCGGATAAGGGCACGGCGCGCGACATCTGCGAGGTTTTGGATATCGAGCGCGTCGTCGTTGACGCCACGGTGCGCGAGAACCTCGAGCTCGAGGACGACCGCGACCTCGCGAGTCGCGAGAACCGCCTCGTATCGATCGTCGCAACGGGCGAGAAGTGCGTCGTGTACGTCAACTCGCGCGACCAAGCCGCGGTGCTCGTGCGCACGCTTCGCAAGCGCGTGCCGGAGCTCGCCGAAAGCATCGCCTTTTATCATGCCGGCCTCTCGCGCAGCGTGCGCGCGCAGGTGGAAGAGGCGTTCCGCACCGGGTCGCTCGTCTGCATCGTTTCGACCTCGGCGTTCGGCGAAGGCGTGAACCTCGCCGACATCCGCCACGTCGTTCTCTACCACATGCCGTTTTCCGCCACGGAGTTCAACCAGATGAGCGGCCGCGCCGGTCGCGACGGTGCGCCCGCGACGGTGCACCTGCTCTACTCTTCGCGCGATGCCCGCATCAACGAGCGCCTGCTCAACGCAGCCGCTCCCGAACGCGATGAGCTCGTCACGCTGTACCGCGCGCTTCAGACCATGTGGCGCTCGAACCTCTCGCAAACAGGCGAGCAGAGCTTTACTGCCAGCGATTGCGATATCGCGAGCATGTGCCTCGCCATCGACGCGCGCACGCCGGTGGACGAGCGCATGGTCGCGTGCGGCATCGCGATCTTCGAGGAGCTCGGGTTCGCGTGCGTGAGCAGCGTGGACGGTAGCCGTCGCATCCAGATGGCCGAGAGCCCCGGACGCATGGAGCTCACCGCATCCATCCGCTATCTGGAGGGGCTCCGCACGCGCATGGCTTTCGACACCTTCTGCCGCTGGGCGCTCGATGCGCCTGCTCGTGATATGCTTGCACGTGTGAACCGTCCTATCACGCCGCAGGACGCTGTGGCTCGGGGTTAGGGGATACCATGGATGCTGCAACGCGCGCCGCACATGACGCGTCGCTCATGTCGTCTTCGCAGATGATGCACTATACGCGCGCGGACGATTTGCCTCCCGAGATCTGTGCGGACGACTACGATAACCTCGCGCAGCTGTGCTCGAAGTACATGAGTCCGGATGACTGCGCTACGGTCGAGCACGCGTACTGCTTCGCAGCGGAGAAGCACTCCGCCCAGCGCCGCCGCTCCGGCGAACCCTACATCAACCATCCTGTCGAGGTCGCCATCATCTTGGCAGAGCTCAACATGGATTGCGACGTGGTGTGCGCGGCGCTTCTTCACGATACCGTCGAGGACACCGAGGTCTCGCTCGCCGATGTGACCGAGCTTTTCGGCGAGACGATCGCCGTGCTGGTGGACGGTGTCACGAAGCTCACGAACATCGAGGTCGATAGCATCGACGAGAAGCAGGCACTGAACCTGCGCAAGATGTTTCTCGCCATGTCGCAGGACATCCGCGTGATCATCGTCAAGCTTGCCGACCGCCTGCACAACATGCGCACCCTCGCGGCGCTGCGCGAAGATCGACGCCTGTTCAAAGCGCGCGAGACCATGGATGTGTATGCGCCGCTCGCCGACCGCCTGGGCATGAGCTCCATCAAATGGGAGCTCGAGGATCTTTCGTTCTTCTATCTGGAGCCCGAAGCCTACCAGCGCATCGCGCGCATGGTGGCGGAGAGCCGCGAGGTACGCGAGCGCTACCTCGCCGAGAGCATCAAGACCCTCACCGACGAGCTCAAGCGCGCTGGGCTCACGGATTTCCAGGTGAACGGCCGCTCGAAGCACTACTGGTCCATCTATCAGAAGATGAAGCGCAAGGGCAAGGAGTTCTCCGAGATCTACGACCTTGTGGCGCTTCGCGTGATCTGCCAGACGGTGGGGGACTGCTATTCCGCCCTCGGCGCGGTGCACACGCTCTGGCATCCCATGCCCGGCCGCTTCAAGGACTACATCGCCACGCCGAAGCTCAACGACTACCAGTCGCTGCACACGACGGTCATCGGCCCCACGGCGCGCCCGCTCGAGATCCAGATCCGTACGTATGAAATGCATGAGCAGGCAGAATACGGCATCGCGGCACACTGGCTCTATAAGAAGTCCGGTGGGTCGAGCGCCGCGAAGACAAGCGAGGCGCAGCGCCTCGACGACCAGATTAACCGTCTCAAGCGCTCGCTCGACTGGGTGACATCCGACGAGATTGACGATCCCAAGGAGTTCCTGGATTCTCTTAAGGTCGACCTCTATGATCAGGAGGTTTTCGTCTTCACGCCGAAAGGCAAGCTCATGCGTTTGCGGGCAGGCGCCACGCCGCTCGATTTCGCGTATGCGGTTCATACGGAGGTGGGCAACCATTGCGTGGGCGCGCGCGTGAACGGCGTGCAGACGCCGCTCGCGCACGAGCTCGCCATGGGCGACCGGGTGGAGATTCTCACGAACAAGAGCGCCAAGCCTTCGCGCGACTGGCTTGCCCTCGTGCGGACGCCTTCGGCGAAATCGAAGATCAAGCGTTATTTTGCCGCGGCGACGAAAGACGACAACGCCGCCGCCGGCCGTGAAGCGCTCGCGAAGGACCTGCGCAAGCGTGGCTACGGCATCTCGACGCAGCGCACGACACGCGCGCTTGCCACGGTATGCGAACAGTTGAACTACATCCGTGTGGAGGATCTCTTCGCGGCGATCGGCGCGGGAAAGGTCGCCTGCCGCATGGTGGGAAACCGCGTGCAGCAGATCCTCGACCCCAAGCCCGAGGCGAAACCGGGAGAAGACGCTGCGCTCGCACGGGCGCTCCGCGGCTCGAACCGTAAGCCGCCAGCGTCACGACAACTCCGGCGTGATCGTGAAGGGCAACGCGGGCAACGACCTGCTCGTGCGCTTGGCTCACTGCTGCAACCCGGTGGCTGGCGACGACATCGTGGGCTTCATCACGCGCGGCCGCGGGGTCTCGGTGCATCGGGCGAACTGCCCTAACGTGAAGGGGCTCATGGAGCATTCCGAGCGCATGATCGAGGTTGAATGGGACCGTGGTGCGGACGCGCTCTTCCAGGTGGAGATCGTGGTCGAATGTCTCGATCGTATGGGGCTCTTGAAAGACGTGACGATCGCGATTGGCGATGCGGGGGCAAACATTCTCTCGGCCTCGACCTCGACCGACCGTAACGGAGGCGCGGTGTTGCGCTTCCTCGTGCAGATCTCGGACGCGAGCGGGCTCGATCCTCTACTCGCGCAGATCAGCCGCGTGGAGAGCGTGTACGATGCCCGGCGACTCATGCCGGGGGAGGGCGCCACGACGCGCAGGCCGCTTGGATAGCGGCTTTGGGCGAGGGCGCCCGGCATTCCCTCCGCCGCTCGGGCAGTCCTCGGAAAACGCCTGCGGCGTTTTCCTGCGAAACTCGCGGCGGAGGGAATGCTGGGCGCCCCGCACGGTGGAGCTTTCCGAGCGGACTGTGGGGTGGCACAGGCCTCCTGAAGTAGATAAAAAGAGAGGTTGACGGTGTTGGAGCTTGATGTGGAGCCGAAGGGGCATGTGAGGGTCGAGGCGGTCGTGACAGGGCCGCTTGAGACGAACGTCTACTTCCTCATCTCGAATGGCGAAGCGGTCGTGATCGATCCGGCATGGGACGGGGGGCGGCTCGCGCGCGTGTTCGCCGAGCAGCATCCGGGAGTGCAGGTCAAAGCTATTGTCTGCACCCATGGGCATGCCGATCACGTGGGGGGTGTCGCGGGCATGAAGCGCGCGTTCGGCGGCGATGTCCCCTTCGCGCTCGCGGCAGCGGACGCTCCTGCGATCGAGGCGAATATCGCCTACCAAAGGCGGATGTGGGGCATCGAGGTTGAAGACCCTGGAGCGCCCGACCGGCTGCTGCACGAGGGCGACGTCATTCAGGTGGGAGAAGCGTCGCTTCAGGTCATCGAGACACCGGGACACACGCCGGGCGGCATCGTGCTCTTCGCGGCGACGGAGGACGGCGACGTTGCGTTCGTGGGCGACACGCTCTTCCCGGGAAGTCATGGTCGCACCGATCTCGAGGGTGGCAGCGAGGGCGAGATCCTCGCTTCGCTTTCGAAGATCGCCGAACTTCTTCCGCCGGGCACCCGTTGCTACATTGGCCACGGCCCTTCGACCACCATCGCCCGCGAGCTTGCGACCAATCCGTTCATGAGGCGATGATTTCAGCTCGGGACTCAGATTATCGGTTCACTTAAGGATTCGTTCCTACGATTTCTTTCGAACTCGACGATATTCAACGTCGTTATGTTTCGGCGTGTCCGTACGTGGTATCCTTAGATACGTTTTGACCATTCCATTCTTGGGAGGCTCACATGCTCGTTAATGCTGCAGATATGCTCAAGAAGGCCGAGGCGGGGCACTACGCTCTCGGCGCGTTCAACACGAACAACCTCGAGTGGACGCTCGCCGTCCTGCAGGCGGCGGAAGATGCCAAGTCGCCGATCATCATCCAGTGCAGCGCCGGTGCTGCGAAGTGGATGGGCGGCCTCAAGGTCTGCGCCGACATGGTGAAGGCATGCGTCGAGTCCATGGGCATCACCGTTCCCGTGGCGCTCCACCTCGATCACGGCACCTATGAGGACTGCTTCAAGGCCATCGAGGCGGGCTTCAGCTCCATCATGTACGACGGCTCCCACGAGGAGACGTTCCAAATCAACCTCGATCGCACCAAGGAGCTCGTCGAGGTCGCCCACGCTAAGGGTCTCTCCATCGAGGCTGAGGTCGGCGGCATCGGCGGCACCGAGGACGGCGTGACCTCCAACGGCGAACTCGCCGATCCCGCCGAGTGCAAGCAGATCGCAGACCTCGGCGTCGACTTCCTCGCCTGCGGCATCGGCAACATCCATGGCGTGTATCCCGAGGACTGGGCTGGTCTTTCCTTCGATCGTCTCTCCGAGATCAAGGCCGAGGTCGGCGATCTGCCGCTCGTGCTCCACGGTGGCAGTGGCATTCCCGAGGATCAGATCAAGAAGGCCATCTCCATGGGTGTCTCCAAGATCAACGTCAACACCGACCTGCAGCTCGCCTTCACCGCGGCGGTGCACGATTACTTCGCCGCCGGCAAGGACACGCAGGGCAAGGGATACGATCCGCGCAAGGTGCTCAAGCCCGGTCGCGACGCGATTGTCGAGCGCACGAAGGAGCTCATGGAGCAGTTCGGTTCTTTGAACAAGGCGTAGCGTACAGCATTCGCCATCGCATGAAGCAGCGAGTCCTCGGCACGCCCGCCGGGGGCTCGCTTTTTGCGTAGCTCCGGCATGCCAGCGGGGATGGGGGCTATCGGCCGGGCCGCCCGCC
>CAJLVH010000087.1 GCA_905210055.1 uncultured Enorma sp.
CCCCGGCCTCGACGACGACTTCCGCGTCATCGTCTCGCCGTGGATCCTCACGAGCCTCGTGACCGACCGTCTTGCGGCGTACTACGAGACCGTGACGAAGCACAACCTCGACTACCGTCGCTACTATCACCAATTCGATTACTAGCGTAAGGAGGGAATATGGCTATCCAAGCTGCGATTTGCAGCCTTCTGTACCTGTTCTTCGGCTTTTTCGACTACCAGCTGGGCACGCTCTATGCGTTCCGTCCCCTCGTGGTGTGCCCGGTCGTGGGCGCCGTGCTCGGTGACTTCCAGACCGGCCTCGCCCTCGGCGCGAGTCTCGAGCTCCTGTTCATGGGCTCGGTCTCCATCGGTGCCTACGTTCCACCGGATTGCACCTCTGCTGCGGTGCTCTGCACGGCGTACGTGGTGCTGCTCGATGTCGACATCGACGTTGCCGTGGGTCTCGCGCTGCCCATCGGCACGATCGTGCTCGCACTCGAGAACCTCTGCCAGCCCGTCTCGAACTGGCTTCTGACGTTCATTCCTAAGTTCGCTGAGAAAGGCGAGAGCAAGAAGCTCCTCGCTTTGCACTGGCTCATCGGCACGTGGGCGCAGCCGCTCTACTTCGTCGTGCACTTCTGCGCCATCTACTTCGGCTCCGACGCCGTGGCGTGGGTCGTGGGCGTCATCCCCGAGTTCGTGCTCAACGGATTCGCCGCGGGCGCGAACATCCTGCCCGTTATGGGCTTCGCGATGCTCGGTCGCATGATTATCACCAAGAAGCTACTGCCGTTCTACTTCCTCGGGTTCCTGCTCACGGCCTACATCGGCGTGCCGGTGCTCGGCGTCGCGCTGCTTTCCATCGTGATCGGCATCGAGTACACCGGCATCATGAAGCCGAATACCGAGAATCTTGCGATTGAGGGGGACGACGATGACTTCTAAGATAACGACTGGCAACGACCCCTATGCGATCACCAAGAGCGATCTCACGAGGATGTCGCTGAATGTGGGATCGCTCGGCGTCGAGTACTCCTGGACGTATGCAAACCAGATGGGTCTCGCGTTCGGCGTCATGATGGACAAGATCTTGAAGAAGATCTACCACGACGATCCCGAGGGCTATGCCCAGGCGCTCGTGCGCCACACGTCGTTCTTCAACATCACGGTGCAGTTCGCGCCGTTTGTCGCTGGCATCGCGGCATCGATGGAGGAGAAGATCGCGAAGAACGAAATCCCCGCGGAGTCGGTGAACGACGTCAAGGCAGCCCTCATGGGCCCCTTGTCCGGCATCGGCGACTCGATCTTCCTCACCACGCTGCGTGTGCTCGCGGCCGGCATCGGCGTGTCGCTCGCGCAGGCGGGTAATCCCTTCGCCCCGCTCATCTTCCTGCTCATCTACAACATCCCAGCGTTCGTGCTGCGCGTGTGGGGTGTCCAGAAGGGCTATGAGCTGGGCGTGGGAATGCTCGAGACCGCGCAGAAGAACGGCATCATGGACAAGGTCATGACCATCGCTGGCATCGTAGGCATCATGGTGCTCGGCTCCATGACCGTCGATATGTTCTGGGCGGAGATTGCGGTCGAGTTCGGGTCTGGCGACGAGGTCACCGCCCTGCAGGACGTGCTCGACGGCATCCTGCCCGGTATGTTCGCCCTCATTTGCATGGGGCTGTACTACTGGCTGGTGGGCAAGAAGGTCTCGCCGACCATCCTTATCCTGGGCACGATGCTCGTGGGTGTGATCGGCGTGTACTTCGGCGTGCTCGCGTAGGTTGCATAACAGCTCGAGCCGGGTCGTTTGACTCATTTGGGGACGGGTTTGATTTGAGTCATTTGATTCAATCAAACCCGTCCCATTTGCGTCGCAAGCTCACACGCGGCAAGATTCGCTCCGACGACGTCGACCTTTTCCGCCAGTTTTTCCTTGTATGAAGACGAAAACGGCGGAATATGTCGACGTCGTTTGGGTGCAGATGGGTTATGCGGTCTCGACGGCCTCGAGCGCCCAGGGAGCGCCGGTGTCCGAGGCGGGACGGCGCTTGAGGCGGATGGTCGCGCTGCAGCGTTCACCGTCGCAGAGATAGCGTAGGGGGAATGCAGCGCGGTTGCGGCTGAGTTCGGCGGTGCCGCGCTCGCATGCAATGAGGAACCATTCGCTCGCGATGCCGAGAACGTCGGCGCCGTAGGGGAGGAGTGCGGTGAGCTCGCTCAACAGGTTCGCCGGGCACCAGACGTCGGTGGCGAAGTCTTTCGGATATGCGTCCAGGTCAAGGGGCGCTGTGGGTGCAGGTTGCGGCTGCGGGGCGGCGGCGGATGCGGGCGGGGCGGCAGCGGGCGTGGCCGAAGGCCGCGCTGTCAAAGGGGCTGTCGCTTCGTCTGCGTTCTCCGTCTGCGCCGCCGGATTCGCGGCTGCCAGCGCCTCGTCGACCTGCTTGGCGGGAGCTGTGCTCACGGGCGTGGACGCGAGGGTCTGGATGCCGGCGTTCGCGTGCTCGGGATCGTAGATGACGGTGAGCGAGATGGCGGGCTCGGGCGCTTCCGCGGCAGGGGTCGCCGCGGGCTCATCGGACGGCTCATCGGCAGCTGCGTCTGGGGAGGCGTCCTTGCCGTCTACGGCACCGGACGGCTCGCAGGGGGAAGTTTCGTCGGCGGGTGCGGTATTCGTCTCGCCGTCTGCAACGACATCGACGGCATCGCGCTCGGGGCTCTTGGCGGCGTTGTTGGCATCTTCGACCGCCGCCCCTTCGTGTTCCGCAGGCGAAGCTCCATCGCCCGCATCTTCGGCAAGCTGCTCTGCCGAGGGTTCCTCGGCGGCGGCGTCCTCGTCGGCAGGCGCCTCGGCATCCACCGGTTCTTCGACGACTACGACCTGCGGGCGCACGGGCTTGAGCGGGCGCTGGCCACGCTTGCGTTTCCATGGTTTCGCCGATCCGGTGCCGGCGCCCGTGCCGTTGTTCGCGGCGTCGAGCACCTCGTCCCATTCCGGCTGGGCTTCGATAGTCGCATAGAGGCGCCCGCCCTTGAAGACGGTGAGCGTGACGAACGCGTCCAAGTCCTCGAGTAGCGCGCGGGTATCTTCGTAGCCGAGCGAGCAGGCGTCGAGCCCGTCGCTTGCAAGCGCTTCCTCCACTTGCGTCACGAACGTCTGCCTCCCGCAGCCGAGCTTCGTGCGGAAGAGATCATACAGGTAGATGCGGTTGTTCTGGTTGAGCTGCGTGCGCTGCTGCGATGCCATGATATCTCCTCGGTCCGTTTGTCCGCCCTCTATCTTAGCATCGCGAGCGCTTGGGTCGTCGGTTATCGGCGGGTGGGCTGTTGCGTGGCGTCACCCGCTGCGGTGCCCGTGCCGCCTGTAGAAGCATCGCCGGAGTCCGTATTGCCTGCCGCGTCGCCGCTGTTCGCGTCGCCCGTTCCAACCGAGCCGTCGGTTCCCGTCCCGGGCGTCGTGTCGGGGGAGGGGGCGGTGCCGCCAGCGTTTTGGCTGCCGTCTGCCGAGGGTTCGTCCGCAGGCGGCTGCTCGGAGTCTTCCTGCTCGGACGAATCGTCTGTCTGTTCCGGTTTTTCGGCAGTCTGGTCATGCGCGGTGGTATCTTCAGTGTCTTCGGGCGTATCCTGCGTGGCGACAGGTGCCGTGAAGATCGCTTCCGGCTTGGTTCCGAGACCCTCACCGGCTGTGCCGAGCAAGATGATCGCGACGCACGCCACCACAGCGAGAATCGCTGCGATTGCCGAGAAGCCTATGACCTTGCGCTGTGTGGAGGCGCGCTCCGCCTTCGCCCGCGCGCGGAGGCGTTCGGGTGCGATGCGCGCTCCCATTTGCGCACCGGTTCCCGCGCAGGGCTGGCAGTTCGCACTGCGTTTGAAGCAGGCGCTGGATTCCCAGCCGCCCTCATGCGCGGCGTCTGCGTTGGCTGACCAGCCAATAACCCCCGTCCCTAATGGCTTGTCGCCAGGGACACGCGCGCCGCCCGCTGCGTACGCACCATACGCACTCTCGCGGACGTCGCCTCCCGTGTAGGCACCCTTGAGCTTCTCCGCGCCGGTCGTGATGAAATGCCGGTAGATCTGCGATGACACGACGGTCACCACGGAGCTCACCGCCGCACCGATCACCGACCCCGCGATGCCGATCTTCGAGGCGAGCACCACCGACGTCGCCGCTGCGGCAGCGCCGGCCACGACCTGCGCGAAGGAGAGGTCTTCGAAAAGCCCGCGGAGAAACCCTGGCTTCTTGGCAGGATATGCCTGTGTGTTGCCGATGGCCTCATGCGGCGCGCGCATCTCTTCGCGCTGGTACGGCGCATCGAATCGGTTGGGATAATCGGGTGCCATGGTGCCTCCCGGGGTATGAACTCATGTATCCTGCGGGGTCGTTCGGCTACGGACAGTTCAGCCGCAGCGTCAGTCGACCGCAGGGGCGTACGTTTGAAGTCCTCCCATTCCTACCCAGCCGCCTTGCCGCCCGTTCACTCCTCATAAGGAGGGCACATTTCACGGTGTGTGCAAAGCGCGACCCCCGCGCGGCGGGAGTTGCGAACGCGGTATCATAGTGCCGAGATTTCCAGACCGAGAGGAAATGACGATGGACGAGCTCTATCTGGCAGATGCGGACGGCTGCGACGGCGCGCCTGCTGCGGACGGTTTCTTCCGCATCGCAGCGGCGACGCCGAAGATCCGCGTCGCAGACGTTGAGGGCAATGCCCGCGCAGTGCTTGCTTGCGTGCAGGCGGCGCATGCGGCGGGCGCGGGCGCGCTCGTGCTGCCCGAACTTTGCCTGACGGGTTATACCTGCGGCGACCTCTTTCAGAACCGCACGCTCGTCGCGGCGTGCGAGCGTGCGCTCGCATGGCTGCTGGATGAGACGCGCGAGCTGCCGCTGCTCTTCACGGTGGGTTTGCCCGTCGCGACGGGCGGCGCGCTCTACAACTGCGCTGCCGTGTGCTGCGCCGGCACGCTCCTTGGCCTCACGGTCAAGGCGAACTTGCCCAACTACGGCGAGTTCTACGAGCAGCGCTGGTTCGAGCCGGCGCGCCAAGATGCGATGCTCGTGAACTTCGCGGGTTTCGAGAACGTTCCGCTTGCGAAGAGCATCGTCTACCGCTGCGCGGATCCCGGCATGGAGGCCGTCGCGGTAGGCGTCGAGATTTGCGAGGACCTGTGGGTTGCGGCTCCGCCGAGCGTCGGCATGGCACTCGAGGGTGATGCGACGATCATCTTGAACCCTTCGGCATCCGATGAAGTCATTGGCAAGGCGGCGTATCGGCGCGACCTGGTGCGCGGCCAGAGCGCTCGCCTTTACTGCGCGTACGCCTACGCGGACGCGGGGGAGGGCGAGTCCACGACCGACCTCGTATTCGCCGGCGAGAACCTCATCGCGGAAAACGGCAGCCTGCTCGCGCGCACGCCGCTCATGAGCTGCGACATGGCGCTTGCCGATGTTGACCTCGACCGCCTCCCCGCCGAGCGCCGCCGTTCGAACACGTGGAAGAAGCCCGTGTTCACGTCGAGTGATCTTACGTTCGTGGACTTCTCGTTCGCCGGCGCCTCCCTGGAGCCTGGGCAGGCCGAGACGGCTCCCATGTTGCGCCTCATGCGCTCCGCGCTCGACATCGACCGCGTGTTCCCGCGCGCGCCCTTCGTACCCGCCGACCACGGCGACCTCGCCGAACGCTGCGAGGAGATCTTCAGCCTGCAGGCGGCGGGGCTCAAGACGCGCCTTGCGCACACGGGGACGAAGCACGCGGTCATCGGTCTTTCCGGCGGCCTTGACTCCACGCTCGCACTGCTCGTGACCGTGCGCGCGTTCGATGCGCTCGGGCTTCTGCGCGAAGGCATCACGGCCGTTTCGATGCCGGGGTTCGGCACCACCGGCCGCACGAAGGGCAACGCGCAGATGCTCGCTGAGGCGCTCGGCGTCGACTTCCGCGAGGTGCCCATCCATGCTGCGGTCGAGCAGCACTTCCAGGACATCGGCCACGACCCCGCCGTTCAAGACGTGACGTACGAGAACAGCCAGGCGCGCGAGCGCACGCAGATCCTCATGGACATCGCGAATCAATCCGGCGGCTTCGTGATCGGCACCGGTGACCTCTCCGAGCTCGCGCTCGGCTGGGCCACGTACAACGGTGACCACATGAGCATGTATGGCGTGAACGCGAGCGTGCCGAAGACGCTCGTGCGGCACCTCGTGCGCTACGCGGCGGATGTTTTCGGCGGTGATATCGAAGCGACGCTCCTCGATATCCTCGACACGCCCGTGTCCCCGGAACTTTTGCCGCCCACGGGCGAGGGCGAGATCGCGCAGAAGACGGAAGACCTCGTGGGTCCCTACGAGCTGCACGATTTCTTCCTCTACCACCTGCTGCGTTTCGGCTTCACGCCGGGCAAGATCCTGCGCATGGCGTACCGCTCGTTCGAAGGCGCCTACGACGAGCGCACGATCTGGAGCTGGCTCCGCGTGTTCTATCGCCGCTTCTTCGCCCAACAGTTCAAGCGCAGCTGCTTGCCGGATGGGCCCAAGGTGGGTTCCGTGACGCTTTCCCCGCGCGGCGACTGGCGCATGCCGAGCGATGCGAGCTCGAGCCTGTGGCTTACCCAAATCGACGCCCTGGAGCCGAATGTCAAATAACCTCGGATGTCAAATTACCCCAGGGGTTTTTTGACATCGCACGATACCCGCGTGCATGCCTCTATATGGGCGTTCGCGCGACGCATTGAAAGGATGATGGACATGGAGTTTTCCAAGCGTCTTGACCGGTTTGGTGCCGAGGTCTTCAGCTCGCTCAACGCCAAGCGACTCGAGCTCGAGGCGCAGGGTCGCACGATCTACAACCTCTCCGTGGGCACGCCGGATTTCGCGCCCTACGACCACGTTGTCGAAGCGTTGCGCGACGCGGCGACAGACCCCGTGCAGTGGAAGTACAGCTTGGGCGACCTTCCCGAGCTCAAGCAGGCCGTGTGCGATTACTACGCGCGCCGCTTCGGCGTGGAGGGCATCACGCCGGACATGGTGGCGAGCTGCAACGGCACGCAGGAGGGCGTGGGGCACCTGGGGCTCGCGCTGCTCGATGCGGGCGACACGGTGCTCGTGCCCGACCCCTGCTATCCTGTGTTCGAAGCGGGCGTGAAGATCGCGGACGGCGAGCTCGTGTACTACCCGCTCGAGGCGGAGCACGACTTCCTGCCCTATGTGAAGGGCATCGACCCCGAGGTCGCGGACAAGGCGAAGTACATGATCGTGTCGCTGCCGGCGAACCCGGTGGGCAGCGTGGGCACGCCGGAGCTCTATGAGGAGATCATTGCGTTCGCGCGCGAGCACGACCTCTTGATCGTGCACGACAACGCCTATTCCGACATCGTCTACGACGGTCCGGCGGGCGGGAGCTTCCTCAGCTATCCCGGCGCGCTCGAGGTGGGCGTCGAGTTCTTCTCACTCTCGAAGTCCTTCAACGTCACGGGTGCGCGCATCGGCTTTCTCGTGGGGCGCTCGGACGTGGTCGCCGCGTTCGCGAAGCTCCGTAGCCAGATCGATTTCGGCATGTTCTTCCCCATACAGAAGGCCGCTATCGCCGCACTTACCGGTTCGCTCGATGAGGTCGAGCACCAGCGCCATCTCTACCAGGAGCGCCGCGACGCGCTCTGCGACGGGCTCGAGGCGATCGGTTGGGAGCGTCCCAACGCGCACGGCACGATGTTCGTGTGGGCGAAGCTTCCCGGCGGACGCACGGATTCCATGGCGTTTTGCGAGGAGCTTATGGAGCGCGCGGGCGTGGTGGTGACGCCGGGTGCGAGTTTCGGACCTTCGGGTGAGGGCTATGTGCGCATGGCGCTCGTGCTGCCGCCGGATGGCCTGCGTGCCGCTGTTTCTGCCATCGAGGCTGCGGGTATATAGGAGGGGTTGGTTGGGGACGGGTTCGTTTCAACCCATTTTGC
>CAJLVH010000088.1 GCA_905210055.1 uncultured Enorma sp.
GGGCCGGGTACCTGCCCGGGCGCCGGAGTGCTGGGCTGCTGGATGGGCGCGCCGCACGAGGCGCAAACCTGGGCGCCGTCCTCGTTCTGGGCGCCGCACTTGGGACAAAACATGATGCATTCCTTTCCGTCCGCCCCGCAGCGACATGCGCGGGGGCAGCCTCTGCCGTGGATTTCCCCTATAGCCCCATTATGCCGTTCCATGGCGACAATTAAAGCTCTGAAATGAAAAGTTTGCGTAAAAGGGCGACTCCGAAGAGCCGCCCCGAGACGATTGGATGCTGCTTGTCGGATGCTGCGGCAGGGCAAGCTATTTCTTGCCGAAGAGACCGCCGAGCATATCGCCGAGACCCTCGGTGATGCCGCCGAGGTCGAATTTGCCAGCGAGGTTGCCAAGCGCGCCTAGATCGAGACCCTCGGGCAGTTTGATGCCGCTGCCGGTGATATGCTCCTTGATGCCGTCGAGCACGCCGGAGAGATCGTTGCCCTCAAGGTGTTGACCGGTGATGCTCTCGATGGTGCCCGCCGGATCCGCGAGCAGATCCTTGATGGCTTCGGGGGCGTTGCCGATGTGCTCGACAACCTGGTCGATGATGGCCTTGGTGTCTATGATGTCCTCCGTGTCCGAAGTGGCACATACGCGCAAACTATACCGTGCGATCGCCTTGAGCGGTAGCGGTCAACCAGTCGTGTATCGACGTGATCGGCCGATACCCAGCACCACGTTATCGCTCTATATGACGACGCCGACGTTTTCGCCTGCTCGACCTGTTGAGAAAGGGGCTTGGCGTAAAACGTCGGCGTTGTGTAAAGGCGGTGCGTTGCCGCCGATTTAACTAAGCGTGTGCTACTTACGCGCGGCAATCATCTGCAGCACGCCGATGGCGATGCAGACGATGCCGGCAAGGATGTAGAGCCAGGCGCCGATGGCGTAGTCCACGGTGAGATAGCCGCCCATCTGGCTGTTCGCGGTGCTTGCCACAGCGATCACGAGAATGAAGGCAAGTGCGCCGCCCACGATGGTGAGGATGTCGCTGGCCTTACCCTTGAGGGCAAACGCGGCCACGAGCACGAGGATGCCGGCGACAAGGAACAGGACGTTCTCGAACGATCCGTCGAGGTGCGATCCGTAGACGTCGATGCCAAAGGTCATCTGCATGGCGCTCACGTTGATGATCCCCGCGAGGCCGTAGAGCGGCAGGAAGAAGCAGATGATCATCACAGCGCCGCAGATAATACGTGCAAGCGGAAGGATGCCGCCGAGATTGCCGGCAAGTGAGTTGAGCTGCGACACGCCGCCGTTCACGGGCGAGGGCGTTGGAACCGGGCCGGGCACAGGGCCGGGGGTGGGGTTGTTGGCGGGCTGCTGGATGGGCGCGCCGCACGAGGCGCAGAACTGGGCGCCGTCGGCGTTCTGAGCACCGCATTTCGGGCAAAACATAGTGCGTTCCTTTCCGTCTGTCCCGCCTGCAGTACTTGCGAGACAGCCTTGACATGGATTTCTCCTCCAACAGGCTGTCTCCATTATGCAGTGTCGAGCAGACAAAAACAGCCGGCAAATTGAAAAGTTTGCGCAGGGACGGGTGAGGTCGCCCTGCATGCTCGGTGTTTTATGCGTGACGCCGCTCGTTGAAGATGTTGCGACCTAAGTATGGACGATGTGCCGTACAATAATACGGTTCCGCAGCGGCGCACAATACATTTGCTGCTAGGTGGAAGGGTCGCAATCGACGGGACGCCGCGCGCGTCCTTGCAGGGGAGGCACATCATGGCGCAGCAGCGCGATATGTTCGACGACCTCATCGACATTACCAAAGGCTTGAGCGGCCTCACCGAGCCGTTCAGTGATCTTACGAACGCCTTTTTGGGCAATCCCGAAGCGGAGCCCAAAGAATGGAACCCGGCGGACTACAAGGAGAAGCCGCGCGCAAACACCGTGCCGTGCCTCGCCTGCCGTTCGGAGAAGAGCTCGTGCCGCGCATGCGTGAAGGCGTGCCCGGTGAACGCGATCGAGATCGAAGATGGCGGCATCGATATCCTCGATACCTGCCGTAAATGCGGGCTTTGCGCGCCGGTATGTCCCACGGAGGCGATTTACTCGCCCCAGAAGCGCCCCAAGCGCATCTACGACGCGGTGGCCGCTGCCGCGACGGCCTATGAGACGGCCTATGTGACCTGCACACGCGCGCTGAAGCGGGTTCCGCGCGAGAACGAGGTCGTGCTCGCGTGCGTGGGCGACGTCACGCCCGAGACCTGGCTTGCGATCCTCATGGACTATCCCAACGTGAGCGTGTACCTGCCGCTCGATATCTGTACCGCGTGTCGTAACGCCTGCGGCGAGGAGATGCTCGGCGAAGCCATCGCCACCGCGGAGGAGTGGTCTGGACGCGGCATGGGGCTTGAGGTGGATGCGAAGGCGCTCACCTGCACGAAGCGTCGCGAGTTCGAGCGCAAGGAGTACTTCGACAAAATCAAGCAGACCACGGGCCTTGCCATGGCGAAGTTCAATCCTGCGGCCGCGGCGGTGACTACCGTCTCGCAGCGCCTCAAAGAGCACACCAAGAAGCTTTCCGCGCTCGAGCGCTCGCTTTCCGCCGCGACGGGCGCGAACTCGCTCAAGCGTCGCCGCGTGCTCACGCAGAGCCGGCAGCTGTTGCTCTCAACGCTACAGACGCATCCCGAGCTCGCGCCGAACGTGCAGGTAAGTACGCCCGAGTGCGATTTCGAGAAGTGCACGATGTGCGGCGATTGCGTCGAGCTGTGCCCGCTGCGCGCGTGCGACCTGGTCGGTTCGGGAAACTTTACCGTGGAGTCCACGTACTGCACGGGATGCGGCCTGTGTGTCGAGGTGTGCCAGCCGGGTGCGCTCAAGATGGTCGAGCACGACGCCGCCGAGCTCGTGCTACCCGATTCCGAGGCGGAGCAGAAGGCCGCCGAGGCTGCAAAGGCGCATGAAGAGGCGGAGAAGATGAAGGCAGAGGCGAAAAAGAAGCTCGATGCCGTTCTCGATCGGGTGGAAAAGCTCGCGGATTAGCGTCGAGATACTGCTCCCCGCCCGACGGGCCTCTCTATCGCGGCCGAATTGATCCTCTTGGACGCGTTTGTGGCCAATAATAAAAGCTTGGTAACACCGATCCAGGTAAAAGGGTGGTGCGATGTGCCCAGCCGCCTGGTACACGGCTCGCTTATCTGGGCGGTAGGCGAACCTCACCGGTCTTTTCGCAGGATCGGTGTCACCAAGCTTTAGATTTTGACCATTTTGGGATTCGCGTGCCTTCGTTGGGCGTTCAAATGCTTGTAGTTTGTAGGTCGCATGGCTTCTCGCGTACAATAGATAGGTTCGAACGAGTCCGCGCCCGCGCGCCGGGTGCGCCAAGAGAGGAAGTGCCTCGTGGCTCTGTCCATCGGTATTGTCGGTCTGCCCAATGTGGGCAAGTCGACGCTCTTCACCGCCCTCACCAAGAAAGGCGGCCTCGCTGCCAACTACCCCTTCGCCACCATCGATCCCAACGTGGGCATCGTCGACGTACCGGATGACCGTTTGGGCAAGCTCGCAGATATCGTGCACCCCGGACGCATCGTGCCCGCGACGGTCGAGTTCGTGGATATCGCCGGTCTCGTGAAGGGCGCGAACCAGGGCGAGGGCCTGGGCAACCAGTTCCTCGCGAACATCCGCGAGACGGATGCGATCTGCGAGGTCGTGCGCTATTTCAAAGATCCCAACGTCATGCGCGAGGTGGGGCGCGTGGGTGAGTTCGTCGACCCTGCGGCAGACGCCGACACCATCATGACCGAGCTCATCCTCGCCGATATCCAAACGCTCGAAAAGCAGCTGCCCAAGCTCGAGAAGGATGCGAAGCGCGATAAGGAGCTCGCGCCCAAGCTCGAGATCGCGCGCCGTCTTTCCGACTGGCTCAACGAAGGCAACCGCGCCGCGACGCTCGACATGACGCCGGAGGAGCGCGCCGCCGCCAAGGGGCTCTTCCTGCTCACCATGAAGCCCATGCTCTACGTGGCGAACGTCGACGAGGACATGCTCGGGGAGGAGCTCGAGCCCATCGATGGCGTGCGTCCGATTCCCATCTGCGCGAAGATCGAGGCGGAGCTTTCCGAGCTCGACGCCGAAGAGGCGGCGGAATACCTCGCCTCGCTCGGTCTCGAGCAGCCCGGACTCGACGTACTCGCGCAGGCGGCGTACAAGCTGCTGGGCTTGCAGTCGTTCTTCACGGCGGGCGAGATGGAGGTCAAGGCGTGGACGGTGCGCCAGGGCGCGACCGCCCCGCAGGCTGCCGGCGTCATCCACTCCGATTTCGAGCGCGGTTTCATCAAAGCCGAGGTCATCGCGTACGATGATTACATCGAGCTCGGGGGCGAGCAGGGGGCGAAGGCCGCAGGCAAGCTCCGCATGGAGGGTAAGGAATACGTCATGGCCGACGGCGACGTGGTGCACTTCCGCTTCAACGTGTAGGCACGCGGGTTTCGGCATCGAGCAGATAGGTTGATTGCAATGTTCCAATACGGTCGAGTTAACGGGTACCTCACGGTTGCGCTCATAGTGGTGGGCGTGCTGCCGCTGGCCATCACCTTCTTCGTGGTGCCTCAGTTGCCGGATTCCGTAGCCATGGCGTTCAACAGCGCCGGCGAGGCCACGCGTTTCGGCAGCCGCTACGAGCTCTTCTGGGTTCCCGTGGTGAGCATGCTCCTGGCGATCGCCACGCTCATCAACGCGCGCCGTTCCGCGAATGCGAATCGCGATTCCCGCGTCGCCGAGGAGCTCGTGTACCGCCGCGGCGTGCGCAACGGCGTGGTGATCGGCGTGCTGCTCACGGCCTGCACCATCTACCTACTGTATTCCGCCTATACCGGAACGGGCATCAGCTTCGGGTTCTAGCGCGCCGGATGAGCTGGCATCACGGCGTCATTCCCGTCCTAAGAGCGCGAATAACGCAAGCGTAAGGCCGCCCGCTGCGCGCGGGGGAAAGACGCGTGCGGCGATGTCCTCGCACGCGCGGCCCGCTCCCGCGAGCGCGAGAACCGTCCCCACTTCAAGCGCAAGCGGCGTATCGTTCGGACACGCGGCGATGACGGCGGTCGAGCGGAACGTGGCGCCATGCTTTCGGCAGATGCGCGCGAGCTCGTCGGTGGGGCGAGCGGGCGCGCCGGGTAACGCGCTTGCGTCGAGTGAGATGACGTCGAAGTCGGCGAGCTGCGCCTCGGTCATGCCCTGGCGCTCGAGGTGTCGCAGAAGCTCATCCGGTTCATAGGACGTCGCGATGGCGATGTCCAGGCGGCGAGTCACAACATCCAGCGCCTTTCGTTCTGCGTCCGTTATGCGCGGCCCTCCGCCGGCAGGATCGTCGAGGTCGATGACGACGAGGTGCCATGGTTCGCGCCGGATGTTTGACATGGCATTGTGCACGAGGGTGAACTCCGGTCTTCTCACGTCGTCCATGAGCAGCCAATCTCGCTTTGAGCACGCTAGGTGTGCAAAATGCATCGAACGTAAACTATAGTTTACGCATCATGGCGGCATCTTTCGCACACTCGTGCCATGAGCGAGAAGATTGAACAGACAATTGGCCGGAATGTGCGCAGCCTGCGCGAGGCGCAGCATCTTTCGAAAGTTGAGTTTTGCCTGATGGCCGGGTTGAGCCGGCCGTATCTCAACAAAATCGAGGCTGGCGAGGCGAATATCTCGGTGAAGCAGCTCGACCGGCTCGCGCAGAGTTTGGGAATCGATGCGGCCGAGCTTCTGCGGTAGCTCCTATTCCGCCAAACGGTCGTGGTTGACGGGCTGGTAGAACAGGCGGGCGAGCTCGCAGGCGTCGCGCGTTTGAGCGAGCGCCCACATCATCTTGGCGACGATCGCCTCCGTGGTCATGTCGCCGCCGCGCAGGATGCCGGGATGTTCCGCGTAGGCTCGACCGACTTCGTACACGCCCAGGTCGAGACCTTCTTCGGGAACCTGCGTGGTGAGCACGATCGCGCGTCCCGAGCCCACCCAATCAAAGATTGCCTGCTTGAACGAGGGTTCGTCGGCGCCATAGTCTGGAATGCCGCCGAGTCCGTAGATCTCGAGTACGAGCGCGTCGTAGGCGGGCTTGAGCGCTGCGAAGAGCTCGGGGTTTAAGCCAGGTGTGAGCTTGAGCACGGCGACGCGTTCGTCGATGTGGTCGAAATGGGCGGGAGCGGAAATGTTGCCAGCGTCGGCCTCGGTGCTGGGCGTGGGCTCGTCTGCACGCGCAGGTACGCCGGAGCCCCAGGCGCCCGCCCGCACGATGCGGTCGTTGCGGATGTAGGCGAGCGGCGGGAAGTTTACGCTGGTAAACGCATTCGCGCTCATGGTGCGCTGTTTGCGGGCGCGCGTGCCCGCGATGGCGATGCCCCCGAACACGATGGAGACGTCACACGACAGGTCGTCGATTGCGTAGAGGAGACTTTGGTAGAGGTTGAGCTTCGCATCGGTGAAGGAGCTCGTCATGGGGCGCTGCGAACCGGTGAGCACGATGGGCTTTGCGCTCGCGGGGATGAGGTAGGAGAGCGCTGCGGCGGTGTAGGCCATGGTGTCCGTGCCGTGCAGCACGAGGAAGCCGTCGAAATCCGCGTATCGATCGGCGATTGCCCGCGCGATGCGCAGCCAGTCTGCGGGGCGCATGTTCGTGCTGTCTATGTTCATGAGCTGCAGCGTATCGAGGTCGCAGAGGCCGCGTACCTCCGGCACGCAGGCGGCGAGCTCTTCGCCCGAGAGCGCGGGGGAGAGCCCCCGGCCGTCTTCCGCAGACGCGATGGTTCCGCCGGTTGCGATGAGCAGGATGCGCTTCATGTCCGTCCATTCAGGTGAAAAAACCAGCCAAGCTAGATTTTATCATGTCGCGGTAGCGACCGCTTCGCCTTGACTGCTCTGTAGATTGCTTGAACACGCGGGAATCTGCTGCGGACAGCGCTACTATGCTGCTCATAGGCCAAGCTTTGCACCGCGCGGGACGAGTATGCTACCGCGCGTTCTGCCACCCGAAAGGAATGACATGAAGGCCATCATCCCCGCCGCGGGCCTGGGGACCCGCTTCCTGCCCGCGACGAAGTGCACGCCCAAGGAGATGCTGCCCGTCCTCGACAAGCCGGTCATCCAGTACGTCGTGGAGGAGGCGCTCGAGCCCGAGGAGGTCACGGACGCCATCATCGTGACGAGCCCCAACAAGCCGGAGCTCCTCAGCTACTTCCAGCCCGACACCGCCCTCGAGCAGCTCCTGCGCGCCCGCGGCAAGGCCGGCTGCGCCGACGGGGTCGCCCGCGCCGGCTCCCTGCCCGTGGACTTCCGCTTCCAGTACAGGCCGAACGGCCTGGGCCACGCCATCCGCTCCGCGGCCGACGCCGTCGCCGGCGAGCCCTTCCTCGTGCTGCTCGGCGACTACGTGGTCCCCGCGCGCGACATCTGCGGCCGCATGCTCGAGGCCTCGGCCGCCCACGGCGGCGCGTCCGTCGTGGCCGTGGCGCCCTGCGCGCCGGAGGAGGTCTCGCGCTACGGCGTGATCGCCGGCGAGTGCCTCGACGCCCCCGCGGGCGGCCTCGAGCCGGGCGCCGTGTGGCGCGTCTCCGGGCTCGTGGAGAAGCCCGCTCCGGAGGACGCCCCCTCGAACCTCTACCTCGTCGGCCGCTACCTGCTCAGCCCCCTCGTGATGGACCTCCTCGAGGACCAGGCGCCCGGCGCCGGCGGCGAGGTGCAGCTCACCGACGCCATGGCCCGCTCGCTCGAGCGCGAGGCCATGTACGCCGTGGTGGTCGACCCGCTCAGCGGCTACGACACCGGCACGCCCTCCGGCTGGATCGCGACGAACGCCCTCATGGCCGCCTCCGACCCGCGCTTCTCCG
>CAJLVH010000089.1 GCA_905210055.1 uncultured Enorma sp.
CTCGTAGCCGAGTTCGGAGAAGACGGCGTCGATGAGGCCATCGATGCGTGCTGCTTCGCCGAGCACAACGCCGGATTGCATCGCCGCGCGCGTACTGCGCCCGATGACGCGCTTCGGCGCGCGCAGCTCGATGACGGGAAGCCGCGCGGCAGCCCGGGCGAGCGAGCGCGCGCCGAGCGCCACGCCCGGCGCGATGATGCCGCCGGCGAACGCGCCATGCTCGTCGATGACCTCAAAGTTCGTTGTGGTACCAAGATCGATGGCGAGGACGGGGGCGCCGTACGTCGCGCGCGCCGCCACCGCGTCTGCGATGCGGTCCGGTCCCACCTCAGCGGGGTCATCGTAGTTCATGCACACGCCGGTTTTGATGCCAGGGCCTATGACGAGCGGGCGGCAGCTGCACGCGCGGCCGAGCGCCGTGCGCCAGGGGTCGGTGAGCGTGGGCACCACGCAGGAGAGCACGACGCCGTCGAGCGGATTGTTCGGCATGAGCGCAAGCACCTGCTCAAGCTGTATGCGCGCTTCGTCTGCGGTGATGTGCGCGGGCGTGGTGAGCGCGCACGAGTCGATGACCTGCGCATCCGTTGCCGATGCCTCACCGCTGCGCTCGATGGCGCACAGTCCGATGCTCGTTGTGGTGTTGCCGACATCTACGGTCAGAATGCGAGGCATGGTGGCTCCTTTGCATCGTGTTCGCTGGGGACACTGTACCACGCCATGGCCGCGCCCTGAGCTTTGCGGTTCGTTCAAGAAGAGGGCGGGGCCGAATTTGGCGCGCGTCCAGCTGGCTAGCAATAATTCTGTCAATCGTTTGAAAAAGCGGCCGAAGACCGCCGTCCAAGTTATAATCGTGCGCATCCGAGCCGTAACCCGACTCCCCGCCGAGGGGGAGCGGATATACGAAGGGGTTCATATGAGCGAAACGGGCGTCCGCGCGGGGCTGCGCGGGCAGTTGAGCGCTGCCGGCATCGTGATTGGATGCGTTGGCTGCGTCATCATCACGGCGTCATCGGTCTACACCGCCCTCAAGATGGGCGCGCTGCCGTGGCCGACCATCTTCACGTCCATCACCGCGCTCGTGCTCTTGCGCGCGGTGGGGCGCACCAGTCTGAATGAAGCGAATATCACGCAGGTTATCATGTCCGCTGGCTCCATGGTTGCGGGCGGCATCGCGTTTACGGTGCCAGGCATCTGGATTTTGGGGCTCGGCGTCGAGGTGAGCTGGTGGGAGATGCTCTCCGTCGCGCTTGGAGGTACGCTGCTCGGCCTCGTGTGCACGGCGCTCATTCGCAGGCGTTTTGTGGACGAAAGCGACCTCGAGTACCCCATCGGTACGGCGGCGGCCGAGACGCTTCTGGCAAGTAAGGCGGGCGGTCGCACCGGTCGAGTGCTCTTCGGGTCGATGGCCTTTGCCGGTGCGTGGTGCGTGGTGCGCGATGTGCTGGGATGGATTCCTTCGCTGGTGGCCGTGCTGTCCATTCCCGGCGTGAGCTTCGGTATCCAAGCTTCGCCCATGCGGCTCTCCGTGGGCTTTCTCGTGGGTGGACGCTCCGTGGCGTGGTGGATGGTCGGCGCGGTGCTCGCGGCATTCGGCATCACCGTTGGCGGAACCGCCGTGGGGCTCTGGGATCTCTCGACCGCGCAGGGTATCGTGAGCAGCCTCGGCATGGGTCTCATGATGGGCTCGGGTTTCGGCGTAGTGTTGAAGGATATTGTGCTGCCGCTTTTCTCCCGAACGGCTCGGCCTGGTTCCCCGGCGCTCGAGCAGTCCTGCTCGCACGGAGGCGCCACTGGCGCCTCCGGCTCGTGCGGAACTCGCGCCGGGGAACCAGGCCGAGCCTGCCAGAGCCAAACGGTAGACGATGCGCTGAACTCCACTACGAGACCCTCGCTGAAGAAACCTGGCTTGCGGCCGCTGCTCGTCCTCTTCGTCGCCTCTGCCGCGCTTATCTGCTGCTTCGCGCTGCGTTTGTCGCCCGTAGTTACCGCTGCCATCGTGCTGCTCTCGTTCGTGACGGCTATCATGAGCGCGCAGTCCGTGGGCCAGTCTGGCATCGACCCCATGGAGATTTTCGGCCTCATCGTGCTGCTCTTCGTTGCCGCATTTTCGCAGAGCACGCAGGTGCAGCTCTTCTTCGTGGCGGGCATCATTGCCGTGGCGTGTGGTCTCGCGGGCGACGTGATGAGCGATTTTAAGACCGGACAGATCATTGGAACCGATCCGCGCACGCTGTGGATCGGTCAGGTGATCGGCGCGCTGCTGGGTGCGATCGTGGCTGTCGCGGTGATGCTCGCGCTCGTGGCGGCGTACGGTACGGATGCGTTCGGTGCCGACGCCGAATTCATCGCGGCGCAGGCAAATGTCGTCGCGACGATGGTCGCAGGTATCCCGAGCGTGCCGGCGTTCGTGCTGGGACTTGTGGGCGGAACGTTGCTCTACTGCGCGGGCATTCCGGCGATGATGCTCGGGCTTGGCGTGTACCTGCCGTTTTACATGTCGCTCACTACGGGTGTGGGCGCACTCATCCGCGTGGCGTTCGACCGCGTGCGCGCATCGCGTGTGGGGCGTGACGGCGACGAGGCGGTGAAGGAACTCGACGAGACCGGTGCCGTCGTGGCCTCCGGCGTGCTCGGCGGCGAGTCGATCGTGGGCGTCATCATCGCGTTCGCAAGCGTGGCGTCGGGGCTTATGGGGTAGCGCGCTCGTATGCGCTGTGCGGCATGCCCGCCGCCGGATGCGGAGCCCCAGACAGTGCTCAGCAGGGCTGAAACTCTGTCTGGGGCATACCGCGCAAGTCTTATGCCTTCGTCTTCATCTTCTGTTCGAAGTCGAAGTTTACGAGGTTATAGCTCAGCATATCGAGTTCACTGCAGATGGCCTCCGCAGCGGTTTGGAAGGGGATGATTGCACGGATCGTGCCAAGGCCGCTTCCAGCATCAGCAGCGGTTTCGCTGTTACGTTCACACACGGGTGGCAGCTTGAGCGCACTGCCATCATGGCCTTCGCTCGTAGTAATCACGAACACGTGGTCTGTGAGCAAATGCAGCGCCTGCGCAAGCTGCATCATGCGCCCATGCCCTGGGCCACCTAAATCCACGAGCATTATCACATGGTCTTTGCGAATCTCGTACGTAGGACCGTGCACGAACTCCTCCATCTCATAGGCGTTCGCCGCGATGCCCGTCATCTCATTGAGTTTGAGCGCGCCCTCGAGCGCCAGACCGTAGCCTCCGCCGATGCCGACGGTCATGATACGGCGTGCCTGAACGAGCTCTCTGATGTGTGCTGCGCAAAATGCGCGTGCGGCTTCGAAGGCACCCACCATGCCGTCGATCTCTGTGGAGAGCGCACCGATCAGTGCATCACGCGCATCGTCATCGAGCGTTCCGCGCGCGGATGCCGCCATGATTCCAAAGAGCGCGAGAAACGTGCAGCTCGAAGGGAAACCTTTGCCTACGTAGTAGTCGTCCGTGCCACTGCCGTACTCGAATACGTTTCCTCCGGCAACGTCGATAGGTGCGCTGGCGTTGCAGGTGAGCACCGCGACGGTATTGCCTTGCTCAACGGCCTTTTCGACGGCAGCTATGGTGTTCGTGCTCTTGCCCGATTGCGAGAGGCACAGCACGAACGTATCGTCGGGCTGTAGGTGATCGTAGAGGGTATAGCTCATGGGCCAACCGACCGTGACCTCGATGCTAAGCGCTTCCTGCAGGAAATCCCGCATGGTCATCGCGATATTGTATGAGGACCCAGAGGCTACGATATGGAGTCGTCGGTAGGGATGGGAGCAGAAGAGCTGCACGAGGCCGCCCACGCGTTCGTCGCGCGCATCGAGGATCGCGCGGCACGCAGCAGGCGCCTGTTCTATATAGGTGTACATGCTTCTCACGGCTGATGCCTTTCAGAATTGACGTGGACGAGGCTACACGATGATGCCCAGCAGGTTGAACACGATGCCGAAGGCCAGGATGCCGAAGATGAGCGGCACGACCTTCACGTTCTTGCGCAGCAGCCATGCCACGACGAGCATCGTCACGAGCGGCAGCAGGTTGGGCAGGATCTCGTCGAGTACCGTCTGCAGCTCAAGTGTTACCTCGTTGGCCATGTTGAACACCAACGGGGTGGAGATGCTGATCATCGAGCTCGTCATGGCACCGATAACCATCATGCCGAGGATGCCTGCGCAGAGCGAGATCTTCTCGATGATGCCGTTCTCGGTCATGGCGTCGAGGATGCGATGTCCCAGCTCATAGCTTTTCTGGGCAAGGACATAGCGGATCGTCCAATGCGGGATGTTGAAGATGAGCAGGAAGAGGATGGGGCCGAGGACATTGCCTTGCATGGCGAACTGGCATCCGATACCCGATGCGACCGTCTTGACGATGCCCCACCAGAAGCTGTCGCCGATGCCTGCGATGGGACCCATGAGACCCGCCTTGACGTTGTTGATGCTCGCGGTGTCGAAGTCCGGGTCTTGCGCGTTCTGCTCCTCCATGGAGGCCGAGATGCCCAAGATAAATGTTGAGAATTCGGGGTTGGTGTTGAAGAACTCGAGGTGGCGATTGATGGCCGCGCAGCGATCCTCGTCGGTCGTATAGATCTTCTCGATGGCGGGCAGCATAGAACGGCACCAGCCGATGGCCTGCAGGCGCGAGTAGATGAAGGGTCCTTCGAGGCCGAACGACTTGACGAACATATTCGTGAGATCGGCACGGCTCAGCAGGCGCTCGGTGCGCTTCTGCTCGACGGGTGCATCGGCGAGCGCGTCGAAATCGTCGAGGATTTCGCCGCTCGTTGCTTCGCTTGTCTGCTTGTTGTCAGTAAAGAAGTATGCGATCGCCGCTGCGCCTGCGCCGATGATGGCGATACCCATTGTGGGCATGCCGAGGTACGAGGCGAGCACGAAGCCGATGAAGAAGAAGGCGAGCGTCTTCGGCGACTGCGTGAGGTTGAAGAGCATGGCGAAGCCGAGTGCGGCGAGCAGGTTCGTACCTGTGCCGATGGCGTTCATGATGTTCTCGGGGATGGCGTTGGCGATATTAGCGACCACCTCGGCACCGATGAGCAGGCTCAGGAACACCGACAGGAACATGAACAGGCACGATGCGCCGAAGATGACCCAGAAGGCCTGAGTGACGCGCTGCGGCGTGTTGCCCTCGGGATGTGTGAAGAGCATCTTAGCGGCGATGAGGTCGTACCCGGTCGTCGCGAGGTGCTCGAGCAGGCGGTAGACGATGCCCACAGGAATGGCGAGCGCCACGGCGGCTTCGGCGGAAAGGCCGCCGGCGATGGCAAAGCCCGCGCCCAGGACGCCGGCGATGGTGATGTTGATGGGAATCGAGATGCCGATGCCCATCATACCCATAGTGGCGAGCTCGAGCGTGCCGCCGATGGTGACACCTTGGGCGAGGTCGCCGAGGGCGAGACCCGTGAGCGTACACATGATGATGGGACGCGTCGACTTGTTGATGCCGTCAACGTATTCGCACCAGCCGATGACGGCTATGAGGCCGAGGAGTATTTCTTGGAAGATGGTCATACTGGTTCCTTTCCATAATCCAGGACATGCGCGAAAGCATGAGAATTGTCCGGGTTGTCGGAGCCGCAGGCGTGCGCGGGGAGAGATGCTTGTGACTGTTCGCGCGCTGCGCCTAATCCACGAAACCGGCGAGGTTGGTCTTTGTGTCGCTCGGCACTTGCTGCGCATACACCTCATAGCCATCGCGAGAAAGTGCTCCGATGGTCGCCAAGTCGTCCGGTGTGAGGCAGATCGCCGGTAGGTAGCGCTTTGATTCCGCGCGCTCGCGCAGACCGCCGACGTTGATGGATGAGACGTCTTCCGTCGCCCGAGCGATTGCGGCGGCGTCGGCGAGGTTGTTCACCAGAACGAGCGAGCGGTAGTTTCGCGCTTTCTCCGAGTTGAGAAACGCGACGGTCTTCTCAACCGTGGAGATGACGAGGCTCATGCCCGCCGGTTTCGCAAGGGCGAACGTTGCCTTCGCGGCCTTGTCTTGAGATGCCTCGTCGTTTGCGATGATGATGAGGTCGATCGGCAGGCTCTTCGACCAGGCGTAAGCTACCTGGCCGTGGAGCAGGCGATCATCGACACGCAACAGCTCTACCATATGGTCTCCTTTCTCATGATTAGGCGCTTAAAAGTATAGATATATTGATTCATAAACGGTCAATTGTATATACAAAGTTACGAATATGTTTCGCTAGCGGTATACTGGGAACGGCGAGCGGCGCGATGTTTATGCGCGCGATCAGATTCGAGATGCTTGAGAAGGAACTTTCCATGGGTCAGACAGCGAAGTACCGTCAGGTCGAGGAGTTCATAAAGAGCGGTATCGCTGATGGTTCGCTGAAGGTGGGAAGCAAGATCATGACCGAGGAGCAACTCGGCCGACGGTTCGGGTTCTCGCGCATGACGGTCAACAAGGCGTTACTGAACCTTTCGAAAGAGGGATATATCGAGCGCATTCCCGGCAAGGGCAGTTTCGTGAGGACAGCACAGGTGGTGAAGCCCTCAGATAGCTCAAGGAGCTTTACCGAGGACATGGAGGCCATCGGTAAGAAGGCGGGATCCCAGCTGCTCTCCTATGAGGTCATTCGCGGAGAGGACGCTCCGAGCGTCGCCGAGAAACTTGGCCTTGCGGACGATGATCTCATTCACTACTTCGCGCGCTTGCGTACGGGTGACGGTGAACCTATTGCCATCAGCTATAACTATGTCTCTGCGGCGATCATCCCGGCTATCGATGTGCGCTGTCTTGACCATTCGTTCTACGCGTTCGTCGATTCGCTCGGGCTGCAGCGCATCTATCAGGGGAGTGAGTTCCGCGCGGTACTGCCTACAGACGAGCAGCGAGAACTATTGCGGGCTGGCGATATCGCGCTGTTTCGCGTATCGCACTGTACATATACGCGCGTCGACGGCGTGCTCGTACCGTTCGAATACACCGAGACAAATTACAACGGCGATATCTATTCTTATATTTCGAGCGATTAGGTGACAAAGGTTCCTTTTGGGATGATTGCGTTCCATTGGATGGTGGTGCGCAGGCGGGAGGGAATCGTGGTACCCTAACGCGGTGCCTCGCTGGGTGCGGGGTGTATGTCCGGCTTGATTCCGTTTCGGTTGTCTTTCAAGGCGAAAGATCGACCGGGGGGGGGTTATGTCCGAAATACCTTTCGGGCGTCCACGGCAGCGCGGCATTGCTTGTCTCCTTGCCGCATGGTGTGCGCTCGGCATCGGCGTCGATCTCGCGGGAGCTTCCTTCGACGAAGTCCATGCGCTGTTCGGCGATCTGCATGGTGCGGCCTACCTCGCGGCCGAGGTGCTGTGCTCGTTACCTGCTCGCGACGAGGCGCTCTATACCCTGTTTGTAGCCGGCTTGCTGTACCGTCCGTTCTGCGGGCTGTTCGGCGCGCGTGGGGCACGCTTGCGGCGGGTCGGTGGCGCGGCGGCGTGGGTCATCGGCGGCCTCTTCGCTGCAGCGCTCCTTTTTGGTAGGAGCTTCGACGAGGTTGGGAGCGCCGCTTACGTGACGGGCGGCATCTCCGCGGGCATTCGTTCGGCGCTTTTCTTCTCCGCGTGGTTGCTTTTGGCACGTGGCGGCATCTGCATGCTCTTCGCATGGCTTGATGCGGCGCGTTCTGGTGCCATAGAGGGGCGTGGTGCGACGGCGGAAGTCGGTGCCGCGGCCACGGAAGGCGGGTCGGGCGTCG
>CAJLVH010000090.1 GCA_905210055.1 uncultured Enorma sp.
AGAGGCGGGCGTCGACGTATCGGACCCGTTGGGTCTCGACGGCTTTTCGGAATCTGCGGGGTCGTTGGGGGTGCTGGGGTTCTCGGGGTCCGTGGGCTCTTCCTTGTCGGGATTCTTCTCCCACTGGGCGACGATGGTCACCGACGTGCTGGCATCGCCGGTGAGCTCGGAAAAGGTGTAGGTTGTAGCGAGGTCGAGCGTCCCCTGGCTGCCCTCGATCGCCCAGCCCTTGAACGTGTATCCGGTGCGCTCTGGATCGTTGGCGGGCAGGGGAACGGTGTCTTCCGCCAGGCCGGAGCTTTCGGCCAAGCTCGACTGTCCATCCAGCGTGCCGCCGTCGAGGTTCCAGCTCACGGTATATTCGGGCGCATACTTCGCGGTGTATTCGACGCTCTTGCTAACGGACGCTTCGGGATTATATGGGGTTCCGGTCGCATCCTGCCACCCGGTGAAAAGATAGCCCGCCTTCTCGGGCGCTGCGGGCGCCTCGCCGAACTCGTCGCCATACCAGCGATTATAGGCTGTGACCGACGTTTCGTCTGCAACGAACGAAACGGTATACGGATTGGTCACGACGTAGTTGTACGTGACGGTGATGGAGGTCGTGAGCTTTCCGAACGTGAGCTCCACGCGTGAGTTTCCTTCGCGCGCATAATTGCTCACGTAGATATCCGCTGAACCAAGGGCGTGGTGGCCAGAGATGCTCTTCTGCGGGGTAAAGTCGGCGCCAAGCGATTGCGTCTTTCCTTTGAAGGTGATGCTGTTGCCCGCGTTGTCAGAGATGACGATCGACGAGAGATAATGCTGCACACGGGTGCTGTTGCCAGATACCCATGCATTCCCCGAGGCGTCGACGTTGGTCGTTGCGGTTCCACACGGTGCGGTGGAGTTAGACCCGGGGTTTGCCTGAGCCGCCTCTGCGATGAGCTGGGCCTCCTCTGCCGTGAGCGGTTGCCCGCTCTTCGACGTCGCATTCACTTGGACGGTTACCTGGGGAGTATCGTCTGCAAATGCGCGGCTGGGAGAGAACCCCGAAAGCGCGGCGAGGGCGATCGCGATGGCGAATAGCGCAACCGCTCTCATGGGTTTTTGGATGACGGTTTCATTCATGGTGGGACTCCAATCCCTCGACGATCGGCAATGGGCATTGCCTTTGCTGAAAGTTTAGACGCCATAAATGACCTGCGAAGAAAGTGTTACCAAACCCTGATGTGGGACGGATGGCTTACCGGGGCGTGACCGGGTTGGCGTGTTCTGTGACATGCACGTGACCTTGCTGTGACGATATCCTTCCGGGCATCGCTGGGACGGCGAGACGAGAGGCTTGGAATCTGCCCGCGTTCGGTGCGTTCGCCGTGCGAATTCAATGGCGTACGCGCCTTCTGGTATGATTTCCTCTCGACCAAGCTGGTTCAGACACGTGCCATTGATAGAGGAGCCCATGGATCAATCGCTTTTCACCTACGACATCATCGCCGAAGACCCCAAGACGCATGCGCGTGCTGGCGTGCTTCATACCCCGCATGGCGACATCGAGACGCCCATCTTCATGCCAGTGGGCACGCGCGCCACGGTGAAGGGCATCCCGTGGGAGACCGTGCGCGACCTAGGGGCGCAGATCGTCCTCTCGAACACGTACCACCTGGCTATGCGTCCCGGCGCCGATCTTATCGCCGAGATGGGCGGGCTCCACAGCTTCATGAACTGGCATGGCCCCATCCTCACGGATTCCGGCGGATTCCAGGTATTCAGCCACAGCGACGCCGTGAAGCTCACGGATGACGGCGTGCGCTTCATCGCGACGGACTACGACGGCAGCCATGTGTTCTGGACGCCCGAAGACAACATGGCCATTGCCCAGAAGCTCGGCAGCGACATCTGCATGCAGCTCGACCAGTGCATCGGCTACCCTGTGGAGCGGCGCGACGTCGAACGCTCGACCGATCTCTCGAGCCGTTGGGCGGAGCGCTGCTACAAGGCTCACACCCGTCCCGACCAGGCGCTCTTCGGCATCGTGCAGGGCGGCATGCACCTTGACCTGCGCGTGAAGAGCCTACAGCGGCTCGAAGACATGGGCGATTTCCCCGGCTACGGCATCGGCGGCTATTCGGTGGGCGAGAGCCACGAGATCATGTTCGAAACGCTTGCGCCGCTCGCGTCCGAGTACATGCCGCGCACCAAGCCGCGCTACCTCATGGGCGTGGGCAACCCCACCACGCTCGTGCGCGGCGTGGCTTGCGGTATCGACATGTTCGACTGTGTGCTGCCCACGCGCACCGGCCGCATGGGCACGGCGTTTTCGAGCGAGGGGCGCCTGAACTTCCGCAACGCCCGCTTCGCCCGCGATTCGCGTCCCATCGACGAGCAGTGCACGTGCCCCGTCTGCACGGGCGGCTACACGCGTGCCCACATTCGCCATATGGTTGCGCAGAAGGAGATGCTCGGCGGCATCCTGCTTTCTATGCACAACATCTACTACCTGCTCGACCTCATGCGCCGGGCGCGCCAGGCCATTATCGAGGGTCGCTACGACGCGTTTGTGAGTGATTGGATGAACTCGCCGGCCGCGGCGGATTACTGACGGCGCCCACTAGGTCGTGGCATGTAACATAACCCCAGGGGTTTTTTAACATGAACATGTTAAAAACCCCTGGGGTTATGTTACATGTCTCGCTCGCCGGTCTCGGCCGTCTCGTCGAGGTCGGAGAGCTCACCCATATCTTCGAGTGCGATTGCGGAAGCGTCGACGAGCGCCCCTGGCTCAGCCCGCTGCCCCTCATGCGTCGGGGGAATCGCGCCCTCGAGCTGGCCACGAATGCTTTCGGCTCGCAACAGGCAGAACATCTCGATGGTGTCCACGCCTACGAGGAATTCCTCGTAGGTGCAAAACGCCGTGGGATCTTCCGCAACGTAGGGTGCGATAAGCTCGCGCATGCGGGCGATGGTTTCGGATAGGCGCCCGCTCTCAACGTAGTTGGCGACCAACTGATCAAGATAGTCGTGGTAGCGCGCCCGGTACTCCTCATGCGCCATGAGGTTCGTGAAGAGCGGGCGCTCAGCGAGTACCTCGGGCGCGGCGGGCTCGTCGATGGGAAGGTTCACATAGGTGCCGACGTCATCGGGGAGCTCCGGACGCCCGAGCGCATACGTGCCGAAGGCGAGGTTGTAGTCCCACGGCAGCATCGAGATGCGCCCCGCGTCTTCGTAGAGCAAGTAGTTGTGGCCGGTGCTTCCCAGGTAGCTATCGAGGTTCGCGACGAAGACCTGTACGGCGAAGTAGCGCAGCGTTGCGTCGACATCGACGTAGCGTTCGAGGTTCTCGCCAGAGGCGAGCCCTTCAAGCGCTCGGATGAGCCTTCGTTTGCCTGCTTCGTCTACATCGAGCTGCGCCTCGTCGAAGATCCCAGGGTAGAGCGACGGGTCATCGCCGATGTAACGCAGGGCGACGTCAGCGTTCTCATTCTCGAGTGAGCGATAATCGGGTTTGTAAAGCGCGCCGTGGTCTGCACCCCATACACGGTCTGCGAACGCATCTTCAGCGTCTTCGACGGCTAGGAAGAGACCCCAAGGCTCACCGTTCACCATGACCTGCGTAAAAGCGGTTGCAGGCGCGGGGACGCCCATGAAGCGCATCATGTCATAGGTGAGGTAATTCTTGAGATAGCTGTTGTCTTGGAAGGCTGCGTCGAGCGAGAGCTTATCGAGGCCGTGATAGGTGGTGTTGCGGTCGTAGTGGTCGAACTCGATCTTCAAGCTATAGCGCGAAAGGCCGCGGCGCGAGATGTGCCCAACCGAGTTGTTCCCCTTGGCGCGCAGCCCCACGCCCGTGATGCGCTCGCCGTCGATGACGACGTCGGCTTGGGTGTACTCCTCTTCCGGCGCCGAAGCGATGAACGCGTCCCAGTCCTCGACCTCGATGTTGACGGTGTGCACGCGGGAATCGTCGAAGAGGAGGTCGAGATAGGTGTTGGGTCGCGCGGGCGCGATGACGCCGACAGATCCCGCCCAGGCAAGCAGGCAGGCGGCGCCCGTCGCGAGTACGAGCGCGAAGATGCAGATGACGTCTATGTGGCGGTTCCTGATCATGGGCGTTCCGCTTGCTTCCGTGCTTTCGGGTTGGTGCCTTTGCTATCCGAGGTAATCGCCGTTGTATGACACGAGCGCCGCGTCGGTGACGCCTTCGAGCGCGTCGAGCTCGTCGACAAGCGCCGCCCCGCCTTCCTTGAGTCGCAGCTCAAAGGTGAGCTCTACGCTTCCGCCGTGCACGTTCTTCGCCTTGAGGGCATGCCGGGCGGCGCGCGCCTCGATTGCCGTGATGACTTTTTGCTCCGCGCTTTCGCCTTCAAGGTGCACCACGAGCATGTATGGCCGGTCATCGGTCTTGCGGTCCGCGAACATGAGAAGCACGAGCCCGATGAACACCGCGCCAAAGATAGCGAGGAAGAGCAAGCCCGCGGCGAGCACGATGCCCGTTGCGATGCACCAGAAGAGGAACACGAGGTCGAGCGGTTCTTTGATGGGCGCGCGGAAGCGCACGATGGAGAGGGCGCCCACCATGCCGAGCGAGAGCAGCACATTGCTTGAGACGGCGAGAATCACGAGGGTCGTGATGAGGGTGAGCGCCACGAGCGTCACGCCGAATGACGTGGAGTACATGACCGCGCTCGACGTCTTCCGGTAGATCAGGAAGATGAAGAGGCCGATCCCGCAGGCGAGCAGCATCGCCACGATGGCGTCGATAAGCGGCACGGCTCCTATGCGGTCGAGGAATGCCGAGGTGAAGATGTCGTCGAACGTAACCATGGATTGCCTTTCTTGGTATCACTCGTATCGGCGTCCCAGCGCGTATTTCGAGTATGCGCTGCGCACCGCGCCCGGGGTCTCGATCGCGGCGCGAACGATATCGGGTAGGAATGCGTCGAACTTCACCTCGAGGAGCACGCGGCCTGGGTCGATGGGGATGAGCGGGATGCTTGGGTCGAGGAGGGCGCGCGGGTTCGGGCTCGATGCGATGTGCGAGTCGATCGTGAGGCGCACGTTGCCCGGCGCGTAGGTGAATGCTTCACGCCGGTAGCACACGACGGATGCCGCGCGCAGGAGATACGCTTCCTGCCTGCCGTGGAATTCACGCTTGACCGGGTGATCGCATGACTCCCAAGCAAGGGGTGCCCGGCCATCGTTGACGAGTTCCTGTGCCTCTTCGGGCGAAAGGGGACAGGAGCTCTTCTCGCTCGAGCCGGCGTGCTTCGCCTTCTTTTCCAAACGGAGCGTACCGCCCTCGCCATAGGTGCGCAGCCGCCATTTCTCGCGCCGGCTGACGCCCTCCTTGTTTTGGCGGAGCAGAGCGTCGTCGGGTGTGTCGAAATACAGGCTGCGCACGGTGTAGGAGCCGTCCGTGCCCGCATGGCGGTCGCGCGCGAAAAGCGTCGAGAAGCGCCGTGCGAGCACATGAGCGTCTATCGGCGAGATGAGGTACTTCAGCTCATGACGGATCGACATGGGCTAATCGTCGTATCCGGAGTCCGAGTCATGACCCGAGTTGCCGCTGTAGCCGGAGTTGGAGTCGTAGCCGGAGTTCGAGTCGTAGCCGGAGTTCGAGTCATAACCCGAGTTGCCACCACTCGGCGCGGGAGCGGGTGCGGGCGCTGGCGCGGAGCCGCCGCCGGAACTGGAACCTCCGCCAGAGCTGGAGCCTCCACCGCTGCTGGAGCCGCCGGAGCTCGTGTATCCGGAATCATAATTCGTGTTGCCGTCCGATGCAGGCTCGTTATAATCGGTCACGCCGTCGTTCAGGGGGCCGTAGTCGGAGTCGTAGTAATCGGTCACGCCGTCGCTGTCGGGACCATAATCGGAGTCGCCGTAGTTCGTCCAGCCGTAGTCAGTTGTGCCAGAAACCTCCATGGGGACGGTCATGTTCTGCCCGACGACGTACGTCTCGGATTCATGCACGATATTGCGCAGGAAGTTCTCTTCGGGAAGCGCCGATCCGCTTTCGACCTCAAGGTTGATGGTGTTGCCCTCGCCCTCGACTTCTTCCACGAAATAGCCAGCGTTGTTAATGCGTTCGACGAGCGTGCGAACCGCCTCGCGGCATGCCATGCCCTCGAGCGCGGTGAGATCGAGCTTCATGTTCTCAGCGTCATCGTTGCGTGCTTCAACGCCTACGACAACACCGGAGGCGTCATAGTGAATCGCGAACTCGGGGTTCACGCGCAGGATGAGCGTTCCGCCTCCCTCGGGATAGGGGAGCGTCTCCTCCACGGGCTCGGTTGCTTGGGCAGGATTGCTTGCCGGATTTGCCGGGTTCTGCGTTACTGCAAAAATAGCTCCGCCGCCCACGATCAATACGAGCAGCGTGGCGAGCACAACGGTAAGGTGTTTGTTCGTCATGTTGTTCACCCCTTGGTCTTGTGACGGACGAATGGCGCAATGAGCGCCCGGCATCGGCTCCCCGCGCAGCGGGAGTCGGTCGCGTCGGTCGCCCGGAGCGTCGCCCTATCAGGCGGGGTGCCAAGAACAGTGTAGGATACGCCGTACGAGTATGGCGGCCTCGTGAACGTAAGGGTTTTGCAAGGAAGCCAGTTCCGGGGGTTTGCAGCTGATTACCTCGATGTTCTTGTTATTCAAGCAGATGCACGTCAGGATTTTGTAATGGAAGGGCGGGCGTGCGGTTTTCGCCGACCAGCGGTCGGATTGGGGTTGTTATCGGCGAAACGGCTATGCTGTGAGAAATGAGTTGGCAACAGACGGAGGAGAAATGATGAATCATACGGAGGGACGATACGATGCAGGAGCTGCTGCTCGCGAGAACCACAGCGATCTCGATGGCGAGATGAGCACGTCTGCCGATAGCTCGCATCATTGCCCGCTCGATGGCATTCCCGACGAAGAGCACGGCTACACGAGCGAGCAGACGCATCAGCGCGGCCCGGTGGTTTTGCGCGGTCCCATGGCGCCCACCGACACTACAATGGGCAACCTGCTTGCACCGGAAACATCGACTGACTGGCTGCACATGGATCCCTGGCGCGTCTTGCGCATCCAGGCGGAGTTCGTTGACGGTTTCGGCGCGCTCGCCGAGGTGGGTCCCGCGGTGGTGGTTTTCGGCTCCGCCCGAACCAAGCGAGGCGACTCCATGTACCGTGCAGCGCGCGAGACGGGACGGCAGCTTGCGGAGGCGGGCATCGCCACCATCACGGGCGGCGGGCCAGGCATCATGGAAGCGGCGAACCGTGGCGCGGCCGAGCGCGGGGGCGTCTCGATTGGTTTGGGGATCGAGCTCCCCTTCGAAGAGGGTCTGAACAAGTGGGTCAACCTCGGCATGTCCTTCCGCTACTTCTTCGTGCGGAAGACCATGTTTGTGAAGTATTCGCAGGGAGCCGTCGTATTTCCCGGCGGCTTCGGAACGCTTGACGAGCTTTTTGAGTTGCTTACGCTCGTGCAGACGCACAAGGTCACGCGGATGCCCGTTGTGCTCGTGGGCAGCGCGTATTGGCGTGGGCTCTTCGACTGGATTGAGGGAACGGTGCAGGAAGAGGGCATGATTTCCGCGCTCGACCCGGATCTTGTGCACATCACCGATAGCGTTGACGAAGCCGTTGCCATCGCGACGAGCGCGATTAAGACGATCTGACGCCGCGACTGCCGCGGCATTTCCTGAATATCGGCTCCGGTGGCCAAAAACGAAAGGTTGGTGACACTTCCTCCCGGGAAACGGGGGTGCGCATC
>CAJLVH010000091.1 GCA_905210055.1 uncultured Enorma sp.
CGGTGACGTGGACTTCGGCGAGGGCAAGAAGAACATGTACGCGCTCGAAGGCACGGAGATACTCGTCCAGCGCGAGAAGGAAGTCCAGCTGGCGGTGAACGGCTACGGCGAGGGCCGCGGCGTGTATATCAGCGGGCTGCCGTACAGCTTCGAGAACAGCCGCCTGCTCTACCGGGCCATCCTCTGGTCCGCGCACGACGAGGGCGAGCTCAACAAGTGGTTCTCGACGAACTTCAACGTCGAAGTCCACGCCTTCGTGAAAAACGGCAAGTACTGCGTCGTGAACAACACCTACGAGCCGCAGAGCACCACCGTCTACCGCGGCGATGGTACCAGCTTCGACCTGGGCCTCGACGCCAACGAGATTCGCTGGTACGAGATCTGAACGCAATACAATTATAGCAGCCGCATGCCCGGGCGGCTGCTTTTTTGTCGCTTTACCGGATTTGATGTGGTATATTTCGCACATTTGACAATTGACGCGCCGCGCCGGTGTCAGGTATACTGTAATCAGGAGATGTGGTATATTTCGCACATCGCACTATGGAGCAAGGGAGGGCTCGGTGTGAAAACTGTGTATGTCGGCATGGTGAGCGACATTGTTGTTGCACTATATCTCACGCTTATCTTGGTTCTAAAGGGCTTTTTGCAGCTCGACACGACCTGGCTGCGGTACCTGTACCTGCTTTTCACCATTGCGCTCATAGTGGTGGTCGTCAAAAATCACCAGGCAATAAAGCGAAACGAGGACGAGATGGTCAAGGCGCTGATGGGGAAGATAGACTCCATGCTCCTGCGGTCGTGGGAGTTTTTCATCGTGGGCATCTGCGTTGCCTTTGCCATAATACCGGCTATGCGGGGCAAACTGGCGCCGGTGTACTTTCTGACCTTTATCTGCCTGTGGCAGCTCATTGTTTTTGTCGCGCGCTTGGTGATGTTTTGGTACAATGACCGGGTGAAATGATGGAAGACGAGGTTCTGCTCAAAAACCGCATATCCGAGCACAGAGAGCGCCTCGGGCTCACGCAGCAGGCGCTGGCTGACGCCGTCGGCGTACGCAGGGAGACCATCGTAAACCTCGAGCGCGGGCGGTATAACCCCTCGCTCAAGCTGGCGCTCAAGATCTGCGCAGTGTTGGAAGCAACGGTGGAAGACGTGTTCCTGCTCGAGTGAGCCGGAAGCGTCGGCATATGTGGCCCCGACAGACATGTCGGGGCTCCTTTTTTTGCGCCGTAACAAGAAAAGCGCGGGTGCATACAATGATACAGGCACGAAAGGGTGCCGAATTCCTGATACCATGGTGAAGGGAGCAAGCATATGCACAAGTGCAACGACTCAGACTGGCGCGACAAGCTGGAGTGCTGCCATATGAACGTGATAAAGCCCTGTGATCACGACTGCAACAACACTCGCGGCTGCAAGCATGTCTGCTGTGTGAGCGGCCCCACCGGGCCCACAGGCGCAACTGAGCCGACCGGTCCGCCCGGGCCTACCGGCGCGACTGGAGCGACCGGCCCCACCGGACCTACCGGCGCTACAGGCGCTACCGGCGCGGGCATTGATACGATAGAGCAGTTCGTCCCTGGTACGCCCTACTCAATAGGGGACTTGGTGTACTATAGCGGAGCGCTGTACGATGTAAATACGAACAATCCACGTGGCATTCCTGGTATCTCACCGGATTTCACGCTTGTCACCGTGACCGGCCCGACCGGCGCAACAGGAGCTGTCGGCCCGACAGGTCCTACAGGCCCGACTGGCGCTACAGGTGCAACGGGCGCTACTGGAGCAGTGGGCCCCACCGGCCCGAGCGGGACCGGCCCGACCGGCCCCACCGGCCGGGCAGCGGCACGCCGCCACCCCGTATACGCGAGGATATCCCGCGCGGGCGTGCCGTCCTCGCTGCAGAGCGCCCCGGCGACGACCACGCCGTCCTTATAGAAGTAGATGCGCACGACGAATACGCCCCGCCGGGCCAATAAGAAGGCTCGTCGATGGCGAAACGTATGCGTGCGAGGCCTGTCGACTCGGCATTGACGGCTTCGTACTTCTCGCGCGAGGTGAACATGGCGCCCTCGGCCTTGCGCCCGAAGACGACGCTTGCGGTATCGGGCATGTGCGCGCCCCTTCCCAACGGATACGGAACTTGTTCGGGTATTGAAAACGTGTTGCGAACACCGGCTGGGAAAACCGCCATTCAGCGCGCTCGCGTCGCTCAGTCAACGAGACGGAACCCGCCGTTCTTGCCTCCCCGGCGAGCGGCTCTTTCTTTCCTCACTGCTGCATACATGCTGGAAATATCCCAGTCGATCCAATCGCGCCGTCGTTCGAACAGCGCGGCCTCATGCGACACGATCTGATACGGAATGTGGCGGTCGTCTCCGACACAGCTGCGGTACTCGTCGATCTGCTCCTCGCTCTTGAAGAACACGCGCATGATGTAGCGGGGCGGAATCGCCCCGAACACGAACACCTCTGCGTTAGGGTCGCTGACTTCCCAGGGCTTCAAGTCCCATTTGGTGCGGGAGTAGCCTCCCCCTGGGCTCGGACGGCCGTCTTCGAACATGCTTTCCAACGCCCGCGCGCCGTAGGACGTCTCCCATTTGATGCGAAACAGACCGCCGACCGCGCCGGTCGGGAAGAACGAGCAGTTCAGCTCATACAGCACGCTGGGATCGAGTTCCAGCAGCACGAACGTGTCTCCCGGGCTCGTCTCGCCCCGTTCCCGTTTATGCTGCTCAAGGGTGTGAAGCACCTCGAAATTGACTCCGGAAATGTACACGGAAACGGTATCGGCGAGTTCCTGACAACACAGCCTGCTATTGACGGCGGCGTCGATCTTCCGACGGGCGAGCTCGTTCCTGGACAGGATCCCGTGCTCGAAAATGCTGTCGAGGTTCCTCGCTTGGGTGAGGTGGTACAGCTTCTTGATCCCCCGGTCTTGGACAACCTTCTTGATGGATGCGGCGCGATGCTTCGCTTCGATGAGCTCGCGACCCCGGCGCCCGGCTTCACGCCAGCGCTCCATATCCTGGGATGGCTGCCCGTGCGAGATGGTTTCCTCTGACATAGCTACCTCCTGGCTAGGCGAATCATGGGATTACCCGTTGCGGTACGGGGCAGACTAGATTCACTCAAGCGGCATGCTTGCGAACTCGTCGAATGCGCGCTCGGACTCCGCATGGGGCATGCAGGGAATCGGGGTGTTGTTGATCGGCCGCGTCGTCATCGCTCATCATCTCGCTATCGATGCATGGCGGTAAACGTCTTGAAAGCTCGCGCGCTTTCCTCATCGCTTGGCAGCGTGGGGTCATCGTCGACGGCAGAGAAGATTGGCATCGCGTTGCGCAGCTCATCGAGGTCGATGCCGAGGTTGTCGTCGCCGACACCGTGGAAGTGTGCCTCACAGACGATGCTTTCAGGCAGAAATGGCGCGCAGTGGATGGCGCGCGTCAGCTCGTCGCAGGCGTTCTGGTTGCGCGGTACGTCGAGTACGCCGAGGGTATAGTCGTCAATGTAATAGCCGTTGGTCTGCTTGTGTGACTCGGCGATGAGGCGCTCTGCGGCAATGCGCTCGTCGGGTGTCAGCCGGTAGCGCCAGGATGCGTTAACGCCGAGTTTTTCGGCGAGCATCCAGGCCACATAGGCAATGGTCTCGGATTCGCCGTAGATGTGACCTGTGGTCGGTGTCTCGGGCAGCTTGGCGAATGCGGTGAGCTCGGGGCTTGGCGCCCCGATCGCGTACCCGAGGTCGTGTTCCAGGTGCTGCGCCCAGCAGGACATCATGGGCATCTGGTACATCTCCCGCATGATGTCGTCGCACTCGTTCTGGTCATAGGGCACCTCGAAGGCGATGATGGGCTCGCCCTTGTACGACTCGCGCGTGCGCTTCGTCTGGCAGGCGCGCAGGGCGATGCCTGCGGGATCGAGCGAACCTGCGGGAAGCTCGCGGCGGGTGTAGCCGGCGGTGCCGAAGAACATTTGGTCATCGTCGAGCACACGCTGGACGAAGGCCGCCTCACGGGGGTGCAGTCCGATGACACCATGGCCGGATTGCTTGTTCACGAAACCGGGATGAAGTGTATCGAGCATGATGCTCCTTTCTGTGCCGGGGCGGTGCTCCGCCCATTGCTCAAATACTGATACTCGCGTGTTGGAATATTTGATTGTGAAATGCGGAATCGCGATGCGCTCCCTGGCCTCTTATAAGACAGAGCTTGAACTTGATGCGCCCGAATGCGCGGCCGATTCGAAACGGCAGCTTTCATTCGGGCGCAGTGCCGAAACCAGTCCGAGCAGGGAGCTCGCTTTGCTAATTAGGCCGGTCTTCAATCTCATCTGCGAGCAGTCGCGCACGCCAGTCGGCCGACATATGAAAGAGACGCATGAGCGTGACCACGCGCGCCGCTTCATCAACGGAGTAGACCGCGATGTAACCCCCGATCGCCGTACAGCGGTACTCGGAGCCCTCCACGCGCCCGCCCAGGAGCGGAAAGGTTTCCAGCGTGTCGAGCTTCGAGAGGTACGTGCTGTAGAGCCTGGCGGCACTCGAGCGTCCGACTTCGCGGAGCCTCCAGCTGAGAGCGGTGTCTAGATCATCCTCGAAGCGCCTTGTTGCCAAGATCTCGTATCTATGCAAGACCGTACCTCGCACCCAAATCGCCCGCGACGTCCCGCGCCGGCCTCACGCGGCTGGCGGCGACGTCGGCCTCAGCCTCTGCGAGCCGGGCGCGGAAGTCCCCCTCGTCTGTCACCTCGAGCGGATCCGTCGGCACGGCGGACACCCAGGCGCGCCGCCCGTCGAATGACCAGTACACGCGCGCGCCGTCCGCAATGCCCAGAGCCGTCCGTACCTCCTTGGGGACGGTCGTTTGCCCGCCCTTCGTGAGTTTCGTGCTCATCATCGTGACCATGCGGCACCTCCGAATCATTAATTTCAATGATTATATTGATTTTAACACGACGCGCGTCGCGCCATGCCTGGTCTAGAAGAGATGCCCCTGTCCACCTGCGGGATCAGCGGCCGTCTCGCTTGCCACCCCCTGGAACACGATCTCGCGGAAACCGTCCTCAGATTCCAAGGCGTCCCGCAGCAACCCCTGCCGGGATAGCGAGACGAAGATCGCCGCCGCCTCTGCCTGGCAATTGATTGATCGCTTGGGGTTGAACTCGATGTCGGTAAACGCGTCGTAGGCGAGTATCCCTTCGGCGAGGGCGGCATTTCCCTCCTGGGCGAGCGTGTGGATGTAGAGCCAGTCGTAGAAGAAGGTCTTGGGCTCGCAGGCGAAGCGCTTGTCACCGAACTGGAAGCCCACGACGCTGCCGCTCGAGCGGAGACGCGGGTCGCGCTTGGCATCCCGTGAGGACTTGCCCCATAGGTCGCGGTACGGCCCGCCCTGTTCGAACACCTTGCTACCCTGAAAGGCAGACTCGACGGAGATGCGCGCGCCGTTCCCCCAGGTCATCATGAGGTTGAAAGCACTCAAGCGCACGCCCAGCTCCTCCTCGGAGCGGCTGGACACCTCCAGCACCCGGGCGCCCGGGGCCTCCTCCAGATACGCCTGATGGAGGCTCCGGACGCAGCGCTTCTTCTGCGCGTCTGAGAAGCCGCTGTAGAACGTGAACTCGACATCCCTCTTCACGCAGAGGCGCTCATCGAGTGAGACGGTGAATACCGGTCTGACAGCCATGTCGAGTCACCCTACCACATCTCATCGTCGTCGTATGCGGCCATGCCCTTCTCGTCTGTCGCACCCTCCCCATTCTGCTTGTCCCCGCCGTCCTTCTCGCCCTTCTTCCAGTCGGAGAAATCGCGACGTGGCTTGAACGGCTTATCATCATCCGACACTATCTTGTATGGGATGTGGCTGTCGTCTGTGACCCACTCACAATACTCATCGACCATATCTTCCGTTTCGAAGAGCACACAATTGATGTAGTGGGCCGGAATTGTCTCAAACACCAGAACCTCTGCCTGGGGATCGCTGGTTTCGCAAGGATCCAGGTTCCACTTGGCACGGGAGTATGTCCCCGCCGGGCACGGCACGCCGTCTGCGAACATATTCTCTAGCGCCTGCGCGCTTTGGAACTCCGTTTTACTGGCATGGCGAACCCGGTTGCTCGCAGCATTCGTAGGATAGAAGGCGCAATCGAGCTCGTACAGCAGGCTCGGATCGAGCTCCAGCAGAACATACGCATCTCCCGGGCACGTCTCACCCCGGTTTTGCTTACCCTTCCCAAGAGCATAGAGCATCCGGTAATTTGCCCCGGAAATAGATACAGAGATGGCATCGGTATGCCCATCCCAGCGCTCCCTGTCGTTGACAGCGGCATCGATTTTGAGGCCATTTATTTTATTTCTGGACAAAATCCCATGCTCGAAGATGCTGTCGAGGTTCCTCGCCTGGGTGAAGTGGTACAGCTTCTTGATTCCCCTATCTTGGATGATCTTTTCTATCTCCGCTCTTCTTCGAAGGGCCGTTTGGCGTTTGATCTCCTCCCGCTCGGCCTCCCGACGCTCCGCCTCAAGGCGCTCGGCCTCCCGACGCTCCGTCTCAAGGCGCTCGGCCTCCCGACGCTCCGCCTCCTGACGCTCCCGGCGCTCGGCCTCGGCCCGCTCCCGGCGCTCGGCCAACTCGCGCTTTTCCAGCTCGCGCTTTTCCAGCTCGGCCTCAGGATCCTCCAGAAGCACGCCCTTCCGGTCAAGCTCGTCGAAAACCAGCGAGGCACCGCGCCCCAAGAATATAGGAAACAAAGCGCTGAAACGGAAGTTTTGAGCGGAGACTTTTGCCGTGCCCTGGACAATCCCACTCTCAAGCCCCGCATCCGTGACACGCCAATAATACGAGGAGCGAATGTCTGGACTATGCTCCCAAGACTCCTCGCACGGCACGCGCTCGATCAGTCCAGACCCTTCGAACGAGCTGAGAACGACGTCGCGCACCGATTCGACGCTTGCCTCCTCAGGAAGGTAGCCCTTACGCCGCAGCTGTCTCAGCAGCTCGTCAATCAGACCGACATCGAACTTGTCGCACTGATCATCCCATCTACCCTTTTCGGGCTCATCAGGCGATTTGCATTTCGCAGTTGCCTCTTGCGCCTCGATTTGCGCAAGCAGCGAGGCGTATCGACTTTCAAATGATTCTTTCCTGCGCCGTTCCCTATTTACATCTCGGACAGCATGCTCCGCAGCGCGGACGAGTTCGCGCGCCTTTCGCCACTCCCTTTCGCGAGCACACCGCTCCTCGAGCAGACGTTCCTCATGCTGTCGCGCCTGCTCGCGACGCTGCAAGTCTTCCTGGCGCTCCTCTTCGCGCCGACGCTTCGCTTCGGCTTGGATAGCAGCCTTCTCTGGATAGAGGACCGGTAGTTTTTCTCGAACTATGCGGACAAAGGCACCATCCAGCGGCGAAGAAGCGGACCGAGCAGGTATTTTCAAGTCGTCTAGAACTGCCAGCATCTCCTTGGACGACATGCCGAATTCCTTGGCAAGAGCAGAAACGCGGACCTCATCCATGAGCGCATCCCCCTATTCTCCTGGCATATAGCGCAGGCATAGACGCGTTTTCAAGTATACACCGAACCCCTCGGCTGCCCCCCCTACGCCACCTTACGCGGCTCGACGATCGCGTCGGCGAAGCCCAGCTCCACGGCGCGCTCGGC